>JBJELL010000174.1:0-2674 GCA_051879115.1 Lachnospiraceae bacterium | reverse complement strand
GTCTGTAATGTAAAAACTTGACAAACTGAAAAACCTCTGATATAATCCCGTAATATGTTTGTAACATTTGTAACAAATTTGAATAAAAATATGCGGTTTTGCGTAATATTATAAGAAAAACAGCCGTATACATTATGGAGGATTATATGAAACTGAAAAGGAGAATGTTAGAAGGTGCGATGCTGGCAGCGGCAATGATGTCCGCGACAACTTACACAGTACTGGCAGCTCCCACACAGGAGGAAGCAACTGTAAATGTATCAAGAGTGGAAGACTCGTCCTATAGTGCGGCGGGAATGGCACTGAAGTTTACAGAGAGTTTTCAAAAAACAGAGGACACAGAGGAAGCATCCATAGAAAAGAAAGATGTAGAGGTTGTATCTGCAACGGAACTAAGCGAAGAGGAAGCTCTATGGCAGAGCCGTCTGATGGCAAACGTAGAAGAATCCTTGAACGTGCGTACAGAGGCAAACGAAGAATCCGCACTTGCAGGAAAGCTCCGCAAGGGCGATGTAGCAGAGATTGTAGAACAGGGAGCAGAATGGACACAGATTACATCCGGCAATGTGAACGGATATGTAAAAAATGAATTCTGTGTTTTCGGACAGGACGCATATAACTATGCAAAAGCAAACTGTACCACAAATGCAACTGTTTTAGAAAGCGGTCTTCGTTTGAGAGCAGAGGCAAACGAGACATCTAGCATATACGACGTAGTGGCACAGGATGATGTGTTAACCGTCGCAACAGACGTAGAAGTGCCACAGGGCTGGACAGCAATCCAGTACGGCGATGGAATTGCCTACGTAAGTTCCCAGTTTGTAGAGGTATCCCTTGCAACCGGAACAGGCATCACCGTAGAAGAAGAACAGGCAATTATCGCAAAACAGAAGGCAGAAGAAGAGGCAAAAAAAGCAGAGGAAGCAAAACAGGCAGCTGTTACACAGAGAGAATCTGTAGCAGCAAGTTATGATGAGACTTCCATTCTTGCAGCAGTTATTCAGTTAGAAGCAGGAAACGAGTGCTACGAAGGTCAGGTTGCCGTAGGAGCAGTTATCATGAACCGTGTCAGAAGCGGAAGCTATCCATCCAGTATTACGGATGTGGTTTACCAGCCGGGACAGTTCTCCGTTCGTGACAGAATTGCAGGAATTGCAGCAGGTGGTGTGAAATCTTCCTGTATGCAGGCAGCGCAGGCAGCCCTTGGCGGTATGGATAACACCGGAGGAGCATTGAGCTTTGCACCGGTCAGTAGCGGAAAAGGCGGCGTAGTAATCGGAAACCACGTATTCTATTAAAAAACATACAGCAGAGGTCATTTCAGAGGTTGAAATGACCTCTTTTTTCATGGATTTTTATTGATATGACGGGTTTTTCTTGTATTTATGGACAAATTATAGTAAGATGTAGTCTAAACAGAATAAAATATTTAAATATGGAGGAATTGATTATGGGAGGATTAGTCTCAGCTCTTATTGTACTAATTATCGTTTGTTTGATTATTGCAGTATCCTGTGTCAGAATCGTACCGCAGGCACACGCAATGGTAATTGAGCGTTTAGGCGGATATCTTGCAACCTGGGGAGTTGGAATTCATTTTAAAATACCGTTTATTGACCGTGTGGCAAAAAAGGTGCTTTTAAAAGAACAGGTAGTAGATTTCGCACCACAGCCGGTTATCACAAAAGATAACGTAACCATGCGAATTGATACCGTTGTATATTTCCAGATTACAGATCCGAAGCTGTTTGTATACGGTGTAGATAATCCGATTATGGCAATCGAAAATCTGACCGCTACCACACTTCGTAATATCATCGGTGATTTGGAGTTAGATGAAACCTTAACATCGAGAGAAACCATCAACACGAAGATGAGAGCTTCCTTAGATGTGGCAACAGACCCTTGGGGAATCAAAGTAAACCGTGTTGAGTTAAAGAACATCATCCCACCGCAGGCAATTCAGGATGCGATGGAAAAACAGATGAAGGCAGAACGTGAACGTCGTGAGGCCGTAACTAGAGCAGAAGGAGAGAAGACAGCGACCATCCTTGTAGCAGAGGGTAAGAAAGAATCCGCTATCTTAGATGCCGAGGCAGAAAAACAGGCAGCAATCCTTCGTGCAGAGGCAAAAAAAGAAGCAACAGTACGGGAAGCAGAAGGTCAGGCAGAAGCAATCTTAAAGATTCAGCAGGCAAATGCAGATGGTTTAAGATTCTTAAAAGAAGCAGATCCGGACAGTGCCGTACTTCAGTTAAAGAGCTTAGAAGCATTCGCAAAAGCAGCAGATGGAAAGGCAACCAAGATTATTATTCCTTCCGAGATTCAGGGAGTAGCAGGTTTGGTAAAATCCATCACAGAAGTGGCATCAGATGCAGAGTAGAAGAGCAATCCGAAAGGAGAGCGTATCATAAAGGAATACACGGGCTGTCGGGAATCTGACAGCCCCTTTGATATTAGGAGGCATAACATGAATTTAAAAGGACGTAACTTTTTAAAACTGAAGGATTTCACATCGGAAGAAATTCTTTACATGATTGACTTAGCGGCAGATTTAAAGGCAAAGAAAAAGCAGGGAATCCGCCATGACAGCCTGACTGGAAAGAATATTGCATTGATTTTTGAAAAAACCAGCACCAGAACACGCTGTTCTTTTGAAGTGGCAGCCCATGAT
>JBJELL010000173.1:0-2683 GCA_051879115.1 Lachnospiraceae bacterium | reverse complement strand
GTAACCGTAGTACCAAAGAGTGTTTCAAACCTGAAAGTTTCCAGTACTTTGGCGAAGAAGATAAAGGTAAACTGGAAAAAAGATTCCACGATTACCGGTTACCAGATACAGTATTCTACCAATAAGAACTTTAAAAACGCAAAGAGCGTAACTGTAAAGAAGGCAAAGACCACATCCACAACGATTTCAAAACTGACATCAAAAAAGAAATATTATGTTCGCATCCGTGCATATAAGACGGTATCGAAATCAACATTCTACAGCAGTTGGTCCACAGCGAAGAATGTAAAGGTTCAATAGGAAACCGGGATGTGTATGGGAGATCGGAGAATTCCGGTCTCCTATTATGTGCGTTTGGAAACAGTGAGTAAAAGGAAAACGAAATGAAAAAAAGAATGAAAAAAGCAGGTATCTTCGTTGTCTGTCTTCTGATGACAGGAATGTTTGCAGGATGTGCAAAAGAGCAGACAGAGGAGGTATCCGCAGAAGAGATATCTACAGAAAAAAGAGAAATTTTTGCAATGGATACCTATATGACGTTGACTGCAAGTGGAAAACAGGCGAAAGAAGCACTGGATACGGCAGAGGAAGAGATACAGCGTCTTGATGAGCTGCTGAGTGTAGGAAATGGGGATAGTGAAGTATCCGTTGTAAATGAGAATGGAAGTATCATTCTTACAGAAGATACGGCATACCTGCTGGAACGTTCTTTAGAACTCTATGAGAGTACCGATGGAGCCTTTGATATTACCATCTATCCTCTGATGGAGGAATGGGGGTTTACCACAGGAGTCTATCAGGTGCCGGAGAAAAGCAGGATAGAAGAACTGGGAAAAAAGGTAAATGCTTCTCTGATAGAATATGAGAAAGGGAAGAAAATGTTAAGTCTGCCGGAAGGGGTGCAGATTGATTTCGGAGGCATCGCAAAGGGCTATGCATCAAGCCGAGTCATGGAGATATTTGAAAAATATGATATCGTATCTGGAATGGTTTCTCTCGGTGGAAATGTACAGCTCTATAGAACAAAGACGGACGGAAGTCTCTGGCGGGTTGCAGTGGAAGACCCGGAAGGAACATCGGATTATATCGGAATCTTAGAAGCGGAGGATAAAGCTGTCATTACCTCCGGTGGATATGAACGCTATTTTGAGCAAGATGGTATCACATGGCATCATATTCTGGACCCCAAAACGGGATATCCGGCAGAGTCGGGACTGACGAGTGTGACAATCGTAAGCAGTGACGGAACCCTTGCAGATGGACTATCCACCGCATTATTTGTTATGGGAAAAGAAAAGGCGTTGGAGTATTGGAGACAGAACAGTAGGAATTTTGATGTCATTCTGGTAGAAGAAGATGGAAGTCTTACGATTACAGAAGGAATCAAAGATACATTTTCTTCTGATAGGGAAGTTACGGTAGAAAAAGAATAGATTGAGAGGAGACATGGCATGAAGCATTGGAAAGAGGGGTTCTTTTTACTTCCGGCAGCGGGACTGATGGTAGCGGCAACAGCAGGATTTTGTCTGAATACCCCGGTATTTTCAAAGATTACTTATCCTACGAACACCGTAGAAGCGGCAGAAGAACAGACAACAAAAGAGGGAAATTATACAGATGGAATCTATCAGGGAACAGGAACCGGATATAAAGGGGATGTAACGGTAGAGGTTCAGGTGAAAAACCACCAGATTACTACGATTGAAGTCCTAAGTTATGTTGATGACAAGATGTTTTTTAAACGGGCCAAAAAACTGATTGATACTATCATTGAACAGCAGACATGGGAAGTCGATGCAGTTTCGGGAGCAACTTATTCTTCACGAGGTATCAAAGAGGCAGTTCAAAATGCACTTACCGGTTCTACAGAAAAATCAGAACCGGAATCTAAGGGAAGAAAAAGAGAATTGACCACGACCGAGTATGAGGGTGGCAACTGGGCAGATGGAGTCTATCGAGGTTCTGCTAAGGGATATGGGGGAACTATCACGGTGGAAGTGACCATAACCGGAGGAAGTATCGCAGATATTCAAGTAGTAGAACATGCCAAAGAGACTCCGTCCTATTTTGAAAAAGCCATGGCAATCGTACCCCGAATCTTAGAATCTCAGAGTCCGAATGTGGATACCGTTTCGGGAGCAACCTATTCCTCCAATGGAATCCGGGAAGCTGTCATCCAGGCATTGAATCAGGCAGCAGGGGGTAGGGTACAGAACGTAGAAAACACCACGGTAGCGAATCCTTCCAACCCGACGGCTGACAATGAGATTCCAAAGGGACTTCCGGCAGACGGAACTTATAAGGGAAGTGCAGTCTGTGAACAGTTTGGCTATACCCTCAGCTTAAAGGTCAGGTTCAAAGGCGGAAAAGCTGTATCCATCAGCGGGCTTGAAATTACCGGAAATGAAGATAAAGCCAACGAAGAATACTGGGAAAAAGCCTGGAAACCTATGGTCAAACGAATTTAAAAAAACCAGAACACAGAGGTGGATGTAGTCACAGGGGCGACCTATTCTTCTAATGCCATTGCAGATGCCTATCTGGATGCCTATAAGAAGGCAGTGGAGGCAAACGGAGGAAAGACGGACGATACCGATAAAGAAGATACGAAGAAAGATACACCGGATGTTATAGACGATGGACAGGAAGAGGCAACAGGTACAATCACCGATGGAACTTGCCG
>JBJELL010000172.1:0-2691 GCA_051879115.1 Lachnospiraceae bacterium | reverse complement strand
GTGTCGGGATAATTGCTTACAAAATCTTCCGTTGCCCCTAACAGGTTCAAAACATCCTGTCTTGAATTTGGCATTACCGCCAGTTTTACAACATCGGCTCCGCCTTTGTACATCTTCTCTAAGAGCATCTGTAACACTCCTATTTCCGGTGTCTTATCAAAATCATGGTGAGAAGTGATGACATAAGCACCACAGTCCTGAATCCGCTCAATGGCCTTTTTCGGCTTTTCGTATTCAAAATATTCCATATCTACAAAATCCACAACACCGGTCTTAGCAGCCGCCGCATTGAGTTCTAATATTTCCTTTGGCGTCAACTGTTTTTCCCCTCCTTGTTTTTTAGAACGAAACGTAAACAAAAATAGTGTTTCTTCTATATAAGGACGTATCTTTTCTAAAATGGCGGTTACCCGATCTGATTCTGTTACTTTTTCAAACCAGTCTGCCCGCCATTCAATCATGTCGACCCGTTTATTTGCTAACAGCTTTATTTCCTCTACAATTTCTTCTTCTCTTTGCTCTGTTACCGGGACACAGATTAATGGTTTTCCTGCCCCTAATATTTTCCCTTTTTTTTCAATCATTCCAGACATCTCTGTTTCTTATTCTATATTTATACCTATTTTATGTATAAATATATATCTCCTTGCATTTTTTCTTTTTTATTATATCCCAGCGCCCGATATCCTGCAAGTCATTGACATCTTTTTGAAATTACTTTAAGATTAAGCTTAAGCATTCATATTTACATATTCAGGAGGTATATTTATGAAATATGAAATTACCGGAACTACACGTTTGACCTGCCTTTTGGGAAGTCCTGTGGCACACAGTATCTCTCCCCAGATGCACAACGAAGCGTTCCGACAGCTTGGTTTAGACTATGTCTACACCGCTTTTGATGTTGCACCAGAACATCTTCCAGAGGCTGTATCCGCTTTAAAGCTTTTCAATATACGGGGTTTTAATCTGACCATGCCACACAAGACTGCAATACTTGAACTTGTAGATGAACTGACTCCTGCTGCAAAGTTAGCACAGGCAGTAAATACAGTTACCTATGAGGATGGCAGACTAATTGGACATACCACGGATGGCGTTGGATATATGCGTTCTGTGGAAGATGCCGGATTTTCTATTATTGGAAAAAACATGACCCTTCTTGGTGCCGGAGGTGCCGCCACTGCAATCTGTACCCAGGCTGCCTTAGACGGTGTCAAAAACATCTATATGTTCAAACGAAAAAATGCTTCCTGGAACAGTGTTCAGGCGTTTGTCGATAATGTAAATCGTACAACAGACTGCAAGGTAAGTCTGTATGACATTCAGGATGAAAGCCAGTTAAAGCAGGCTTTAGATAACAGTGATATTCTCACCAATGCAACCAATGTGGGCATGGCACCGAATGTTACTTTCAGTCCAATTCCTGCCTCTTTACTGGATTCCCATCTGATTGTCTCAGATATTATCTATAATCCAAGACAGACACAGTTATTAAAGGATGCCAAAAAAGCCGGCTGTCCAACAATGAACGGATTGTATATGCTGCTCTATCAGGGTGCCGCTTCCTTCGAATGCTGGACAAATGAAAAAATGCCGATACCTATTATAAAAGAAAAATATTTTAACACTAAAGGAGATTGTTAGTTATGAGTTTTACTTACTTAAGAGCCCTTCCGACACCGGAAGAAATCAAAAAAGAACTCCCGCTTTCTGCGGAATTAGCTGCTGTAAAAGCAGAACGCGATGAAATGATTAGAAAAGTTATCACAGGAGAAGATGACCGTTTCTTACTGATTATCGGTCCTTGTTCTGCTGACCATGAAGATTCTGTGGTCGACTATGTCAACCGCCTCGCTCCGGTTCAGGAAAAGGTAAAAGACCGTATTTTAATCATTCCTCGTATCTATACCAACAAACCACGTACAACCGGAGAAGGTTACAAGGGAATTGCTTCCCAGCCTGACCCTGAAAAAGCACCGGATATGGTAGAGGGAATTATCGCAACCAGACGTATGCACATCCGTGCCATGAAAGAGACCGGTTTAAGTGCAGCAGATGAGATGCTCTATCCTGAAAATTGGGGTTATGTAGAAGACCTGCTCTCCTACGTTGCCATCGGTGCCCGTTCCGTAGAAGATCAGCACCACAGACTGACCGTCAGCGGATTTGACGTAGCTTCCGGAATGAAGAATCCTACCAGTGGAGACTTCGCTGTTATGTTGAACTCCGTCTATGCAGCACAACATCCACATCATTTCTCCTTTGCAGGACATGAGGTGGAGACAACGGGAAATCCTCTGACCCACGTTATTTTAAGAGGTGCTGTCAGCAAACACGGCAACTCTACCCAGAACTATCACTATGAGGATATCATGCGCCTAATTGAGATGTATGACAAAATGGATGTAGTCAATCCGGCTGCCATCATTGACACGAATCATTCTAACTCCGGCAAAAAATACAATGAGCAGGTCCGCATTGCCAAAGAGGTTATGGTAAACCGCCTTGCTTCCCCGGAAATCAAAAAAATGGTAAAGGGCTTGATGATTGAAAGTTATATTGAAGAAGGCTGCCAGAAAATCAACGAGCATATCTATGGAAAATCCATTACCGACCCTTGTATCGGATGGGAAACCACAGAACGCCTGATTTATGAACTCGCAGAAATGAATCACTAATCTAAAAACC
>JBJELL010000171.1:0-2691 GCA_051879115.1 Lachnospiraceae bacterium | reverse complement strand
AATATGTACGATAATTTAAATCCAATGCAGCGGGAAGCTGTTTTTCATACAGAAGGTCCGGTTTTGATTTTAGCGGGAGCCGGTTCCGGAAAAACCAGGGTATTGACTCATAGAACAGCCTATCTGATAGAAGAAAAAGGCATCAATCCATATAATATTATGGCAATTACCTTTACGAACAAAGCAGCAGGAGAGATGAAGGAGAGAATCAATGATCAGGTAGGTTACGGTTCGGAAAGCATCTGGGTGTCCACCTTCCACTCCACCTGTGTGAGAATTCTAAGACGTCACATTGACCGTTTAGGATATGATAATAATTTTACCATTTACGATACAGATGATCAGAAAACCCTTATGAAAGATATCTGTAAGCGTCTTGAGATTGACACGAAAATTTATAAGGAGCGTTCCTTTTTAGGGGCAATTTCTTCTGCAAAGGATGAGCTGATTGACCCGCAGGCATTTGCACTCTCTGCCGTGGGGGACTATCACAAGCAGAAACAGGCAGAGGTTTACCGGGAGTATCAGGCAGCCCTGAAAAAGAATAATGCCTTAGACTTTGATGATTTGATAATGAAGACGGTGGAACTGTTTAAGGCAGATGCAGAGGTCTTAGACTACTATCAGGAGCGGTTCCGCTATATTATGGTAGACGAGTATCAGGATACCAATACGGCACAGTTTGAACTGATTCGTATTTTAGCATCGAAATATCAGAATCTTTGCGTAGTGGGTGATGATGACCAGTCCATCTACAAGTTCCGTGGAGCAAATATTTATAATATATTAAATTTTGAAAAACATTTTCCGAATGCAAAAGTAATCAAATTAGAACAGAATTACCGTTCTACCCAGACTATCTTAGATGCTGCAAACGGTGTGATTAAAAACAACGAGGGTAGAAAGGAAAAGGCACTTTGGACAGATAACGGAGAGGGAGAAAAGATTGATTTCCAGCAGTTTGAAATAGCGCAGGAAGAGGCACAGTACATAGCTGCCGATATCCGTAAAAAGGTGGAGTCGGGAAAATACAGATACAAAGACTGTGCGATTCTCTATCGTACCAATGCACAGTCCCGTCTTTTTGAGGAACGTTTTATTGTCAGCGGTATTCCTTATAAGATTGTGGGCGGTGTGAACTTCTATGCGAGAAAGGAAATCAAAGACCTGCTCTGCTATTTGAAAACCATCGACAATGCAAGGGATGATTTGGCAGTCAGACGAATTATCAATGTGCCAAAGAGAGGAATTGGTGCAACGACTCTCTCTAGGGTGCAGGAATATGCGGATGTACATGGTATGAGCTTTTACAATGCCCTTCGTGGAGCAGAGGAGATTAGCACCTTAGGACGTGCAGCCTCTAAGATTCAGCCTTTTGTCATGTTTATCCAGTCTATGCGTTCTAAGGTGGAATTGTTAGGCGTGTCGGAATTGTTAAAAGATATTATCGAGCAGACCGGCTATGTGGCAGAGTTAGAAACGGAAGATACGGAAGAAGCACAGGCAAGAATTGAAAATATTGATGAGTTAATCAGTAAGGCAGTGGCATATGAAGATGCCTGTGAAGAAAATGGGGAACAGCCGACGCTAAGCGGATTTTTAGAGGAAGTGGCACTGGTAGCAGACATTGACGGTCTGGATGAGGAACAGGATTATGTGGTGCTTATGACACTTCACAGTGCAAAGGGATTGGAGTTCCCACAGGTGTATCTGGCCGGAATGGAGGATGGACTATTCCCAAGTTACATGAGTATCGTATCCGATGATTCGGTGGCAGAGTTAGAGGAAGAACGCCGTCTTGCCTATGTGGGAATTACAAGGGCAAAAGAAAATCTGACCATTACCTGTGCAAAACAGCGTATGTTACGCGGGGAAACACAGTATAATAAAGTGTCCCGTTTTGTAAGAGAGATTCCAAGAGAACTGTTAACAGGAGCAGTCAGACAGGAAAGAGTCCGGGAAATGCCAAAACAGCAGGTTTATCAGCAGGCGAAAAAAACCTTCCAGGCAAAACCATATGGTATGCCAAAGCAGGGAAAATCCTTTGGGACACCGGGAGACAAGAGTTCTTTGGGTTATGCAGAGGGTGACCGTGTAAAACACATCAAATTCGGTGAAGGAACGGTTGTGTCCATCGTACAGGGCGGACGTGATTTTGAAGTGACCGTGGACTTTGAGAAGGCGGGAACGAAGAAAATGTTTGCCTCTTTTGCAAAACTAAAAAAAGTGTAAAACTTTTAGAAAATTTTGAATTTTGTATAGGATATTTGGGAAAAATATGATATACTAATAAAAATTTAAAGTAACCAGTACACAACGAACAAAGGAGCGGGAATTATGAACAGAGTGGAAGAATTATTAAATGAATTAATGAAGAAAAAAGAAGAAGAAGAAAAATGCAATAAGAAGGTTCTTACTGTATTAGCAGTCATCGGTGTAATTGCAGCAATAGCAGGAATTGCATATGGCGTATATCGTTTCTTTGCACCGGATTATTTAGAAGACTTTGAAGATGATTTAGAAGATGAAGAAGAAGACGATTTTTTTGACGATGAGGATGAATTAGAAGAAGATACAGACTCAGCAGAATAAAAGATGAGGAAAAAGCTGCAATGTGAGTTGCAGCTTTTTTATTTTTTAATAGGATTAGGGTGTCAAAAGGTCACTGACCTTTGATATAAATTTGTACCT
>JBJELL010000170.1:0-2697 GCA_051879115.1 Lachnospiraceae bacterium | reverse complement strand
TGGAAAATGATTTGATATTAGGACCGATGGCAGGGGTAACAGACCTGCCATTTCGCCTGCTCTGCAAAGAACAGGGAGCGGGACTCTTATGTATGGAAATGGTCAGTGCAAAAGGAATCATGTATAACAACAAGAATACAAAGTTTTTGCTGACCATAGATGACAGAGAACATCCCGTATCTTTACAGCTCTTTGGTTCCGATGCAGACATCATCAGTGAACAGGCAAAGCGAATCGAAGAACTTCCTTTTGATATTCTGGATATCAACATGGGGTGTCCCGTGCCAAAGGTAGTCAATAACGGCGATGGCTCCGCTCTTATGAAAAATCCCATTTTAGCAGGAGAAATCATAGAAAAGACAGCCCGTGCTATCCAAAAACCTGTAACCGTCAAAATCCGAAAAGGTTTTGATGAGGAACACATCAACGCGGTGGAGATGGCACATATCGCAGAAGAATCGGGAGCGGCAGCAGTTGCCGTCCACGGAAGAACCAGAGAACAGTATTATTCGGGAAAAGCGGACTGGGAAATTATCCGACAGGTAAAGGAAGCCGTACACATCCCTATCATCGGAAACGGCGATGTCCGTTCTCCCCAGGATGCGATACGCATGAGGGAAGAGACCGGGTGCGACGGAATTATGATAGCCCGGGGAGCACAGGGAAATCCCTGGATATTCAAGCAGATTCGCCACTATGAAAAGACAGGAGAATACCTGTCAAAGCCAAAACCCGAAGAAGTGGTAGAAATGATACTGCGCCACGCAAGGATGCAGATGGAATTCAAAGGCGAGTACACCGGAATGCGGGAAATACGAAAACACGCTGCATGGTATACGGCAGGATATAAGAATTCTGCAAAGCTGCGGGGAAAGATAAATGAGACAGAAACCTATGAAGAACTGGAGGAACTGTTGAAATCCTTGACATAAGGCGTGTTTGGCGGGTATAATACTATGAATGTAAAAAAGTCTGTATTTTATTAGAATAGAAATAAAAAAAGAAGGGTAGAAGGAGTCATGGACAAGAAAAATCTATTAACTTACGAAGGATTACAGAAGTTAGAGAATGAATTACAGGATTTAAAAGTAGTAAGAAGAAAAGAAGTAGCACAGAAAATCAAAGAAGCCAGAGAGCAGGGAGACTTATCCGAGAACGCAGAATATGATGCAGCTAAGGATGAGCAGCGTGATATCGAGGCAAGAATTGATGAGATTGAAAAAATCTTAAAGAACGCTGAAGTCGTAATTGAAGAAGAAGTAGACTTAGACAAAATCAGTGTAGGATGCCGTGTCAGAATTCTGGATATGGAATTCGATGAGGAACTCGAATACAAAATTGTAGGTTCCACAGAGGCAAACAGTTTAAAAGGAAAAATCTCTAACGAATCACCGGTAGGAAAGGCATTGCTCGGTGCAAAGGTAAATGACGTTGTAACCGTTGAGACACAGGCAGGAGATTTAAAGTATAAAGTATTAGAGATTCAAAGATCAAATTAAAGGAGAATACAATGGCGGAACAAAAGAACGTACAGGAACAGGACATTAATCAGTTAATCAAGGTACGCCATGAGAAACTGGCAGAATTGCAGGCAAATGGAAAAGATCCTTTTGCAATTACAAAATTTGATGTGACACATCACAGTACAGAAATCAAAGAAAACTACGATGCATTAGAAGGACAGACCGTTACCGTTGCAGGACGTATGATGCAGAAACGTGTCATGGGAAAAGCATCTTTTTGTAATATCAGAGATTTAAAGGGAAACATTCAGTCTTATGTGGCAAGAGATGAGATTGGTGAGGATTCTTACAAAGACTTCAAGAAAATGGATGTGGGTGATATCGTTGGAATTACCGGATTCGTATTCACAACCAAAACCGGAGAAATCTCAATTCATGCAAAAGAAGTGACTCTGTTATCCAAGAGCCTTCAGGTTTTACCGGAAAAATTCCACGGATTGACCAATACCGATATCCGTTATAGACAGCGTTATGTAGACTTAATCATGAACGAGGACGTAAAAGATACCTTTGTAAAACGTTCTAAAATGATGAGCTGCATCCGTAAATATTTAGATGAAAGAGGATTTATGGAAGTTGAGACACCGATGCTTGTCTCCAATGCAGGCGGTGCGGCAGCAAGACCATTCGAGACTCATTTCAATGCATTAAACGAGGACTTAAAACTCAGAATCTCCTTAGAGTTGTATCTAAAGAGATTAATCGTAGGCGGATTAGAAAGAGTCTATGAAATCGGACGTGTATTCCGTAACGAAGGTCTTGATACCAGACATAATCCGGAATTCACATTGATGGAGTTATATCAGGCATACACAGACTACCACGGCATGATGGATTTGACAGAGGATATGTTCCGTTATCTTGCAAAAGAGGTAACCGGAAGTGAAATCATCACTTACGGTGAGCACGAGATGGATTTATCCAAGCCGTTTGAGCGTATCACTATGGTAGATGCCGTTAAGAAATATGCAAATGTAGACTTTGATGCAGTTGCAACTACAGAGGATGCGAAAAAATTAGCAGATGAGCATCATATTGAATATGAAGCACATCACAAAAAAGGCGATATTTTGAACCTGTTCTTTGAAGAATATGTAGAGGAACACTTAATCCAGCCTACTTTTGTTATGGACCATCCAATCGAAATCTCTCCATTGACAAAGAAAAAACCGGA
>JBJELL010000169.1:2497-11967 GCA_051879115.1 Lachnospiraceae bacterium | reverse complement strand
GATATATCGATTTTGCCGGAAATCTGGATACCTGTATTGCCATTCGGATTGCGTATAAAAAGAATGGAAAGGTCTTTGTACGAAGCGGAGCGGGAATTGTAGCCGATAGTGTTCCGAAAAAGGAATACGAAGAATGTATTAACAAGGCAAAAGCTGTACGAATTGCACTAGAAACATCCGAGGGAGGTATTTAATATGATACTTTTAATTGACAATTATGACAGTTTTTCCTATAACCTGTATCAGTTTGTAGGAAGTATCCGGGAGGATATCAAGGTCATTAGAAATGATGAACTGGATATAGATGAGATTCAAAAATTAAAACCGGAAAAAATCATCTTGTCACCGGGGCCGGGATATCCAAAGGATGCAGGAGTCTGTATTGAAGTGGTAAGACAGCTTGGAGATAAAATCCCGATTTTGGGAGTCTGCTTAGGACATCAGTCTATCTGTGAAGCCTACGGGGGTGTGATAGCTCACGCAAAGGAACTGATGCATGGAAAACAGTCACAGATTTATATAGAAGAGGAATCACAGATTTTTAAGGAAATCAAAAGTCCGTTTGCAGCGGCACGTTACCATTCTCTTGCGGCAGAAGAAGAGAGTATGCCGGAGGAATTAAAGGTAATCGCAAGAACGGAGGATGGAGAGATTATGGCAGTACAGCATAGGGAATATCCTGTGTATGGTCTACAGTTTCATCCGGAGTCTATTTTGACACCACAAGGAATGAAGATGATAGAAAATTTTTTAAACCTATAAGATAAAAGGAAAGTGAGGAAAAGATTATGATTCAGGAAGCAACAGCAAAATTAATGGAACGAAAAGACTTAACTTACGAGGAAGCAAACGGGGTTATGGATGAGATTATGAGTGGTGAGACTTCTCAGGTTCAAACAGCGGCATTTTTAACAGCTCTTTCCACAAAAGGTGAGAATATAGAAGAGATTACAGCCTGTGCAGCAGCTATGCGTGCCCATGCCCTGCCATTAGAACACGATATGGATTTATTAGAGATTGTAGGAACAGGCGGGGATGGAGCTATGTCCTTTAATATATCCACTACTTCGGCAATCGTAATAGCAGCAGGTGGTGTGAAAATTGCAAAGCATGGAAACCGGGCAGCCTCTTCTAAGAGTGGTGCAGCAGACTGTTTAGAAGCCTTGGGGGTTAAGATTGATTTAGAACCACAGCAGTGCGTGAAACTCTTAGAAGAAATCGGAATCTGTTTCTTATTTGCACAGAAGTATCACAGTTCAATGAAGTATGTAGGACCGGTCAGAAAGGAACTGGGAGTGCGAACAGTATTCAATCTCTTAGGACCTTTGACAAATCCGGCATCGGCAAACATGCAGGTAATGGGAGTCTATACGGAAGAACTGGTAGAACCTATGGCAAGAGTTTTAAGCGGACTGGGAGTCAAAAAAGGCATGGTGGTATATGGACAGGATAAGTTAGATGAGATTTCCGTATCAGCACCGACAACAGTTTGCGAATTTGCAGCCGGAGAGTATCATAGCTATGTAATACGTCCTGAGGACTTTGGCTTAAAGACGGCTAAGAAAGAGGAACTTGTAGGAGGAACGCCGCAGGAGAATGCGGATATTACAAGGGCAATCTTAGATGGCAAAAAGGGAGCAAAGAGAGATGCCGTCCTCCTAAATGCAGGAGCAGGACTCTATATTGCAGGAAAAGCAGATTCCCTAAAGGCGGGCGTAGAACTTGCAGCTAAGCTGATTGACAGCGGAGCAGCAAAGAAAAAATTAGAAGAATTCATTGCATTATCCAATCAGGAATAAGGAGCAGATTATGATATTAGATGAACTTGCAGACTATGCGAAAGAGCGGGTAGCAAAGGCAAAAGAAAAAAAGAGTCTTGAACAAATAAAAGAAGAAGCAGAGCAGCTTCTAAAAGGAGACTTTCGGTTTGAACATGCTTTAGAAAAGAAAGAAATCTCCTTTATCTGTGAGATAAAAAAAGCCTCTCCGTCGAAGGGAATTATATCTGAGGATTTTCCGTATTTGCAGATTGCAAAAGAATATGAAGCGGCAGGAGCCGACTGTGTCTCTGTTTTGACAGAGCCGAAGTGGTTCTTAGGCTCGGATGAGATTTTTAAAGAGGTAAGAAATACGATATCCCTTCCAATGATACGAAAAGATTTCACGGTAGATGTCTATCAGATATATGAGGCAAAGCTTTTAGGAGCCGATGCGGTGCTGTTAATCTGCGCTATCTTAGATACGGATACCATCAAAGAGTACATAGGAGTCTGTGATAAGTTAGGAATGACAGCCTTAGTGGAGACTCATAACGAGGAAGAGATTGATTCTGCAATCAGAGCAGGAGCAAGAGTGATTGGCGTCAACAACCGGAACTTAAAGGACTTCAGCGTGGACTTTGACAATGCAAAAAGGCTGCGGGAGAGAATCCCAAAAGAGTGTGTCTTTGTAGCAGAATCAGGAGTAAGCTGTGCAGATGATATTGCTTCTATAAGCAGGATAGGAGCTGACGCTGTCTTAGTAGGAGAGGCACTTATGCGTGCAAAGGATAAAAAGAAAACCATTGCAGAGTTTAGGAAGGCAGCTTCTAAAGGAGAGGTGTAAGCCGATGAGCCATACCAAAATAAAAATCTGTGGTCTGTATCGAGAGGAGGATATCGACTATGTGAACCGGGCTATGCCGGACTATGCGGGATTTGTCTTCTACGAAAAAAGCCACCGTAATGTAGATGAGGAAAGGATGAGGCGGTTCCGGCGGCAGTTAAATCCCAAGATTCCTGCCGTGGGAGTCTTTGTAGATGAGAAAATTGAGAGAATCGTGAATCTGGTAAAAGCGGGAAGTATCAACATTGTGCAGCTTCATGGCAGAGAGGATGAAGAATATCTGCAAAGATTAAGGACAGAACTGCCCGGTACGAAAATCTGGAAAGCCTATAAAATCCGGGAAGAGGAAGACCTGAAAGAAGCAGAGGGCAGCAGTGCAGATAAGATTCTGCTAGACAACGGCTATGGAACGGGAGAATGTTTCGACTGGAACCTCTTAACGAAGCAGAGAAGAGGGTTTATCTTAGCCGGAGGCTTAAATCCCGACAATATAGAAGAAGCCATAGAGCGGTTTGAACCGGAAGTAGTAGATGTCAGCAGCGGAGTAGAGATCCACAGGAAAAAAGATGAAACAAAGATAAAAGAGATTGTAAGAAAAGTGCGAGGTAAGAAAATGTCAAAAGGAAGATTTGGAGTTCATGGAGGACAGTACATACCGGAGACCCTTATGAACGCAGTTATAGAATTAGAAGAAGCGTATAACCACTATAAAGAGGATGAGGATTTTAACCGGGAGTTAACGGCATTGTTTAACGACTATGCGGGAAGACCGTCTCTGCTCTATGAAGCAAAACGGATGAGCGAAGATTTAGGAGGAGCCAAAATTTATCTAAAAAGAGAGGACTTAAATCACACCGGTTCCCACAAGATTAACAATGTCTTAGGACAGGTGCTCCTTGCAAAGAAGATGGGAAAGACCCGTGTCATCGCAGAGACCGGAGCAGGACAGCATGGAGTTGCAACGGCAACAGCGGCAGCACTTATGGATATGGAATGTGAGATTTTTATGGGCGAGGAGGATATCAAAAGGCAGGCATTGAATGTCTATAAGATGCGTCTTTTAGGTGCACAGGTACACTCCGTTACCACAGGAACCGCAACCTTAAAGGATGCCGTGTCCGAGACGATGAGGGAGTGGACGAACCGGATTGCAGATACCCATTACGTCTTAGGTTCTGTTATGGGACCTCATCCTTTCCCGACGATTGTAAGGGACTTTCAGGCAGTCATTTCTAAGGAGATTAAAAGCCAGTGTTTAGAAAAAGAAGGAAAACTGCCGGATGTGGTGCTTGCATGTGTCGGCGGCGGCTCTAATGCCATGGGAGCCTTTTATCATTTTATCGAAGATGAAAATGTACGTTTAATCGGCTGTGAAGCGGCAGGACGGGGAGTGGGAACTATGGAGACTGCGGCAACGATTAATACGGGAAGACTGGGGATTTTCCATGGAATGAAATCTTATTTTTGTCAGGATGAATATGGACAGATTGCACCGGTCTACTCCATATCGGCAGGACTCGATTATCCGGGGATCGGACCGGAACACGCATACCTGCATGACAGTGGAAGGGCAGAATACGTGGCAGTTACCGATGATGAGGCAGTAGAAGCATTTGAGTATTTAAGCAGGATAGAGGGAATTATCCCGGCAATCGAGAGTTCCCATGCGGTAGCCTATGCGAAAAAGTTAGCACCGACTATGGGAAAGGACCAGATAATGGTAATCAATATTTCAGGACGCGGGGATAAAGACTGCGCGGCAATAGCAAGATATAGAGGAGAAGAAATCTATGAGTAGAATAAGTGAAGCATTCAGGGAACACAAGGCATTTATACCATTTATTACCTGTGGAGACCCGGATATAGAGACAACGAAAGAAATCATAAAGGCAATGGAAAAGGCGGGAGCAGACATCATCGAGCTTGGAATCCCTTTTTCCGACCCGACTGCGGAAGGTCCGGTTATTCAGGGTGCAAACCTTCGGGCTTTAAATGGAGGCGTGACAACAGACAAAATATTTGATATGGTAGAAGAAATCAGAAAAGAAGTTCAGATACCATTGGTTTTCATGACCTATGCAAATGTGGTATACTCTTATGGAACCGACCGTTTCTTACAGAGAGCGAAAGACGTTGGAATGGATGGATTGATTTTGCCGGATGTTCCTTTTGAAGAAAAAGAGGATTTTGCTCCTGCATGCGAAAAATATGGAATCGACTTCATTTCATTGATTGCACCGACTTCTCATGAGAGGATTGCCCGGATTGCAAAAGAAGCAAAGGGATTCGTCTACTGCGTATCTTCCCTTGGTGTTACGGGAATGAGAAGTGAGATTACAACAGATGTGGGTGCCATGGTTGAGTTGGTAAGAGCTAATACCGACGTTCCGGCTGCAATCGGATTTGGTATCTCGAATCCAAAGCAGGCGGGGAAGATGGCGGCAAAGTCAGACGGAGTCATTGTCGGTTCTGCCATTGTAAAAATCATAGAAAAATATGGACAAGACGCCGTTCCTTACGTGGAGCAGTTTGTGCGTGACATGAAGGAGGCGGTCTTAAAGAATTAAACGAAAAAGCCAGAGGTTGTATATATGGATCTTTCAGAAAAAAATATCAGAAACATTACAGACTACTTTCGAGCAGGATGTAAGGAGAGGTATAATCAGAGGATTGGGATTGAGATAGAACATTTTGTGATAAAAGAGGGGAATCAGAACGCTTCCTATGAGGAAGTGGCGGGATTGATGAAAGAGGCATTTTTTCATGAAAGATGTTATTATGAAAAAAATGCATTAATCAGTGTTCAGACCTTAGAATATATTATCAGTCTTGAACCGGCAGCGCAGCTAGAAATCAGTATTAATCCAAAGAAAAGTGTCGAGGAGATAGAGCGGGTCTATAAGGATTTCTTAGACCGGATAGAGCCGCATCTGAAGAAAAGGAACATGCGTCTTCTCACCTATGGGTATCAGCCCTATGCAAAGGCAGGAGAACTTCCTTTGATACCCAAAAAACGCTATGAATATATGGACGCTTATTTTAAACATACGGATACCCAGGGTATCCGTATGATGCGTGGGAGTGCTTCTACGCAGATTGCTATCGACTATATAAACGAGTTTGACTTCGTAAGAAAGTTTCAGTTAGCACAGATGTTATCACCGGTATTGTATCTGCTCTGTGAGAATACACCGGTTGTGGAAAAGGCAGAAAAGAAGGGGTACATTCCAAGAGCCGTTATCTGGAACCATGTGGATAACAAACGGTGTGGAATTATTCCAAGGAGTATGGACGAAGATTTTTCTTTCCATACATATGCGGAATATGTCTACCATGTTCCGTTGATATTTGTGGAAAACGGAGGGAATCCCGTAACGGTAGGTGAATGGTCGGCAGCAGAGGTCTACAGGGAACAGTTGATGAGTGAAGAAGAAATCGAACACATGCTGTCTATGGTATTCCCGGACGTGCGGTTGAAAAACTATATTGAAATCCGCATGGCGGACAGTCTGCCGAAGGAAAAGGCATTCGCCTATGCGAGATTGATTCGTGACATCTTCTATGAAGGCAGGATAGCGGATATCCGCCACTATCTGGGAAATCCTACGGAGGCAGAGATTGCACAGGCAAAGAAAAATGTCATACGATATGGAAAAGACGGTATGGTATATGGAAGAAAAGCAGGAGAAATCTTTTCTTATCTGCAACAGATATCCCGGGAACCGATGTTGAAATTATTAGAAAAAGAAGGCAGTAAAGAATGAGTGAAGTAACAAGGATTACGGAAAAATATATTGAGATTACCAAAAAGGATTTGAAGGAACATGCAAAGAGTGCAAAGGAGGCAAATGATTATATCTTAAACTCCACAGCAAAATACCACGGCAGATGTGTAAAGGCACTCTATGTTCCAAAAATCTATACAGAGCGTGAGGAAAAGCTGTTTGACAGTCTTGTTACGACTATCTGCGGAATCTTCTATAAGGTAATGCAACAGTATGAAAAAGATGAGAACTACCGGAAACTGTTTGGATTTGAGCAGGAGTTAGAAGAACTGATTTTAAGAAAACCGCTCTATCAGGTGCCGATTCCGATTGCAAGAATTGATATTTTTTTAAATGAGGAAACGGGAGACTTTAAATTCTGTGAATTTAACACCGATGGAACCTCGGCAATGAACGAAGACAGAGAACTGAATATTGCCATAAAGAAGACAAAGGCATATCAGGAATTAGCAAAAGAATATGAGTTCAAAACGATGGAATTATTCGATTCCTGGGTAGAGACTTTTTTGGAGATTTATCACGATTGTAAAAATGCAAAAGAATATCCGAACATTGTTATCACAGATTTTATGGAAAATGCCACAGAGATGGAATTTCAGATTTTTGCAGAGCATTTTAAAAAGCATGGATGCAGGACGCAAATCTGTGAAATCCGTGATTTGAAATATCGTGACGGTCATCTGTATACACCCGATGGCATGGAAGTAGATGCAGTATACAGACGTGCCGTAACAAGTGATATTATGGCACATTATGAGGAGGTAAAAGATTTTATTGAAGCGGTAAAGAGCGACGATGTCTGTTTAATCGGGGATTTCAGAACCCAGATTGCCCACAATAAGATTCTCTATAAGATTCTGCACCTTCCACAGACCAAGGAATTCCTAAGTGAAGAAGAGAACGCCTTTGTAGAAGCTCACGTGCCAAAGACCTACAGTATTCACGATGAACGCCTTAAGACAGAAGAGGTATTAGCAGATAAAAATCACTGGATTCTAAAACCGGAAGATTCCTACGGTTCTAAAGGAATTCATGCAGGGGTAGAATGTGAGGATAAGGAGTGGAAGGAGTATTTCCTAAAAGAAAGAGAAGATAAAAGCAGTACTTATCTGATTCAGGAATTCTGCACCCCTTATCAGAGCCTTAATATTGACCTGACGCTGGACAATCCGGAATTTTTCCCGGTTTATAATCTTACGGGATTATTTACCTATGGAGGAAAGTTCAAAGGGGTCTATTCTAGAATTTCTAAAAATGAGATTATTTCCACACAGTATAGTGAGATGGCATTGCCGACTCTTTTTATCAAAGAAAAACAGAACGAGGTATAGATAAAATGAGAAGAATGGAATTTAAGATGGAGAGAATAGGACTGCTTGAGGTAGGAGATGTTCTTCCGGTTGCAGAGGGAAAGCTGCCAAATTCCTATTACTATACCTTGGGAAAGGCCTATGCCATGTCTGCAAATTATAAATATAATGAGAGATTAAAAAGCACAGAGGGAAAAGTCATAGACGTACGCGAAACGGAAAAAGGGTATTTTGTGACCGTAGAGTTTGACGAAGAAGACATTGCCAAAGAAGAGTAAACCGTTGTATAATGATGTCAAATTAAGTGGTAAAAAATACCTTTGTAATGTAGTGAGGTACTTATGTATAATCTAGTCTGTGGAATACAGTTTGTCAGTATAGCGGTTGCTTTTGTCGGTATCTTGATAATGATTCAGGAAAAAGAGAATGAGAGAGTAAATAAAGTACTGTTAGCAATGGCATCTTCTTTAGTCTATTGTATAGGCTATATGATGGAGATTGAGAGCGAAACCTTAGGTGAGGCTGTGCTTGCAGCGAAGGTGCAGTATATCGGTGTTCCCTATACAACCTTTCTTTTTGCGGATTTTATTGTAGAATACTGTAAGGTAAAAGTTCCACGCTGGCTGAAAGTGCTGTATATGATACACAATGGAATTGTAATGGTAAGCGTCTTTCAGTGCCAGCATATACATATCTATTATAAGAGTCTTGGCTATACGCAGGAAGGAATTGTTCCACATCTGATTATTGAAAGAGGACCATATTATTATGTTCAGATTGCAGTGCTGATGGTTGTGTTTGCTGTTGTATTTCTGTCTACACTTATGAATCTTGTGAATTCTAAAGATTCTAAGAAAAGAAAGCCGGCTGTGATATTGTTCATAACCTGTCTCATACCAATGATTAGCTATATATTGTTTTTATCGGGCACTTTAGGTGCATATGAACCCATTTCGGTAGGAACGCTGATAGCTATCCTTTTGCTTCTTTATAATGTAAAAAAATATCAGCTTTTTGATGTAGAAGGAATTGCCCATGAACAGGTCATTGAAGAGATGGAAGAAGCTATCGTAGTGGTAGATGCAGATTATCAGTTCTTAAGTGCCAATCCGGCGGCGAGAAGACTCTGGGTAAAAATGGGACTTGGGCCAAATACAACGGACGAGACCGAGGTGCCGGAGAAGATGATAGATCTGTTCAATATGAAGAACGATGTATTCAAGAGAGAAGACCGCTATTACAGAAAACGTGTCTCGCCTATTTATAATAAGGATAAGTTAGAAGGCTATTCCGCTTTGATTTTAGATATTACCCAAAGCCGTGAGCAGATGCAGGAACTGCAAAAGTTAAAAGAAGAAGCAGATGCGGCAAATCAGGCAAAGAGTGCCTTTCTTGCAAATATGAGTCATGAGATTCGTACACCGATGAATGCCATCGTGGGATATGCGGAACTTATCATGCGAGAGAGCAAGAATGAAAGTATCAACCGTCATGCAGGAGACATCAAGCAGGCGTCGGGAAATCTGTTGTCCCTTATCAACTCCATACTGGATATCTCAAAGATTGAATCGGGCAAACTGGATATCATAGAGACACAGTACGAGTTAAAAGGACTCTTACAGGATGTAGTCAATGTAGTTAATATTCCGATACAAAATAAAAACCTGAAATTCCATGTTAAAGTGGATGAACAGCTTCCATCCTTGTATTACGGAGATAATATGAGAATTATGCAGGTTCTGATTAACATTTTGAATAATGCCATCAAATT
>JBJELL010000169.1:0-2397 GCA_051879115.1 Lachnospiraceae bacterium | reverse complement strand
CTCCGATTGGAAGGGTATCCATAGAAGAACTTACCCGGAATTCCTTAAAGAGTGATAAGATTTCCTTCATTGCACCGTTAGCACAGGTACTGGTGGTAGACGATAATCGAATCAATTTAGATGTTACCTATAAATATTTGAAAAATTATAAGATACAGGCTGATTTGGTCGATAACGGATTAGATGCTATCAATATGATTCGGGATAAAAAGTACGATTTGGTATTCATGGATCAGATGATGCCGGGGATTGATGGAATCGAGACGGTACGAAGAATCCGAAATCTAGAAAAAGGACAGGGAAATTCTACCTGTATTGTAGCACTCACTGCAAATGCCATCAGCGGTACAAAGGAGTTCATGATATCGAAGGGATTTAACGATTATCTCTCTAAACCGATGGATATCAGAGAGTTAGAAAAGATATTAAAACGCTGTCTTCCAACGGAGTACATCGAGTATTATGAGATGGAACAGAGTTACAGGGATAAGGAAGAAATGAAGAAACTTCAGATTCCGGGTATTGTAGAAGAGGCAGGTATGGCACATTGTCAAAATGACAGGGAACAGTATATGCAGATTCTGCGTACCGTGCAGCAGTACGGACCATCTCAGATAAAGGAACTAGAACGTTGTGTCAGAGAAAAGGACTATGAACGTTATATTATTGAAGTGCATGCATTAAAGAGCAATGCATTGAATATAGGAGCTTTGGAATTATCCCAAAAAGCAGCAGACCAGGAGAAGGCAGGAAAAGAAGGCAGATTTGAGATAATAGAAGAAAAATCACCACAGCTTTTAGAAGATGCCAAAAAGATGTTGAAAGATTTGAATGAATTTCTAGGAGAGGATAGAGAAGAGACTAAGGAGGATCTAAATGGAAGCAGACAGACCATAGAAAAGATTATAGATGCCATAGAGCAGGAAAAATATGCAGAGGCAAAGGAACAGTTAGATTTGCTTGAGATTTTCTCTTTAGATGAGGAATTGACAAGGCAGGCAGGAGAACTGAAAGAACTCTTTGCCATAAAAGAGTATGATACGGTACAGAGGCGTTTAAAAGATTTGACAGATTGATTTTTTAATGTTATTTTTAATTTTGTTGCAGTTTTCAGTATGAGGAAAAAGGCAGACAGTAGAGGTAGAGCGTATGAGATATATACCGATAGAAAATCTTACATCAGGAATGGTTCTCGGAAAAGATTTATTTGACGGAGCAGGAAGAGTCCTGTTGTCAAAACATGTCATACTGAGCCATGAATATATTTCTAATTTGAGCTATCTTGGGTTCCAGGGGGCGTATATAGATGAGAAGTTTACCCGCGGAGTGGAGATTCAGGAGGTTCTTCAGCCGGAGGTAAAGCAGGAAGCGTTAAAGCTGGTTACGGATATGTTTAACATGGATACTCTGGAAAAGGATGAGTTTACAGAAGAACAAAGGGAAATTCAGCGTGTTGTCAGTGAGATTATAGAGAGCATTTTAGAAGACGGAAATATTATGATGAGCCTTTTGGACTTAAAGACCTATGATGACTATACTTATTTTCACTCGGTCAATGTGGCTACACTTTCAGTTATGATTGGTGCCTATGAGTCCATGGAAAAAGAAGATCTCATAGAATTGGCACAGGCAGCAATTTTACACGATATCGGGAAGAAATTTTTAGATATTGATGTGTTGAATCTTCCAAGGTCTTTGAATAAAAAAGAAAAAGAAATCGTCCGGGAACATGCAAGATTAGGACATAATTTTTTGAAAAATAATTTTGAGTTTTCAAAAAGAGTGTGTTTAAGCGTGTTAGAACATCACGAAAGATACGACGGAAAAGGTTATCCGAATCATAAAAAGGGCGATGAAATAGAAGTATTTGCCCGGATTATTGCCATAGCAGAGACCTATGATGCTATGACATCGAAGCGTCCATACAGGGATGCTGTCTCGCCGTCAGATGCAGTGGAGTATTTGATGTCTGAGATGGGCGGAGCGTATGATCCGAAATACATCCGAATATTTGTGAAAAAGATTGCAGTCTATCCGGTAGGATGTGAAGTGGAATTGTCCAATGGAGAGCATGCCATTGTGGTTAAAAACCATCAGAATTTTCCGTTACGTCCAAAGGTGCGTCTGTTAAAGGATAAGACAGAAATAGACTTGAGCAAAGATGCAGATGTAAGAAATGTAACAATCAAAGATATCCTATTATAGTCAGGTAAGGAGAATATGACAAATCAGGGAAAAAATGCAGTAGATATCCTATTAGCAGAGAGTTTTAAAGAGCTGGCTTTGAAGCAGCCCATTGAAAAGATTACAATTAAAGAAATAACAGATAAAGCAGGTGTTATCCGTCCCACATTTTATAATCATTTTCAGGATAAATATGAATTGTTGGAATGGATT
>JBJELL010000168.1:0-2709 GCA_051879115.1 Lachnospiraceae bacterium | reverse complement strand
AATCGAAGCGGTTACATTAGAAACCGTAGTGATAATGCTGTTTTTCTTGTCTAATGTTTCACGGTTTTCCTTATAGCGGTCTGTGAAAAGAATGGCATAGTCTACGGTTGCACCAAGCTGTACCGAACTGATAATCAGGTAAGCAATATAGAATAACGGTTTTCCCAGATAATAGGAGAAGGAAAGGTTAATCCAGATGGCTGTCTCAATTACCAGTACTAGGATAATCGGCAGGGAAACAGATTTCAGTGTCAGTAACAGTACAAGGAAGACAGCTCCGATTGCCACTAAGTTGACTTTTATCATATCGGCGGTAACCGTATCCATTAAGTCATAGGTGCTGACACCTTCTCCGGCAAGGTAATATTCATCGGAATAGTATTTTTTTGCAGTATCCCGGATATCCTCTATGAGAGAAAAGGTATCACTGCCCTCATAGGCTGCGTCTACAGAGATTACCATACGGCTGTAATGCTCGGATTCTAGGAGTTCTAAGGTACTTTCATCTAGATATTCGTAAGGGATTTCTGCACCGGCAGCATCCACAAAGGAGAGGATGGAAGTAACCTGCGGTAGTTCTTGCAGCTCCTGTGAAAGTGCTGTTTCCGTAGCCGTATCTCCTTTCGGAACTAAGAGCACATAGGTATCACTCTTTCCGAAAATATCTTCGATGGCTGCCGTATCATCGCCAAGCTGTGTGCCTTCACCAAAAATATGGGAAGAACCGTAGTAATAGTCATTGTGGGTACTTGATAAGTAAGACGGAACAATGACAAGAGCGAAAAGGACAGTCATTGGAATGGTAATCCTGCTGACAAGTCTTCCAAAACCGGTAAAGTCCGGTAAAAGGGAACGGTGCTTTGTCTTATCCATCCATCTATGTGTGGAGAGGATTAATCCCGGCATGAAGATGAATACGGTAATCAGGCTGATAGCAATACCCTTTGCCAGTGCTAACCCAAGGTCGGGTCCAATGCCAAAACGCATTAAGACCAGTGCAAGAAAACCGATAACAGTCGTCAGTCCACTCGAAAGGATGGAAGAAGCAGATTTACAAAGAGCTTCATTCATGGCGGCTTCCGGATTTTTCCCATGTCTGCATTCCTCAAAACGGTGAATGAGGAAGATGGAATAATCCAGAGAGACAGCAAGCTGTAGGATGTTTCCGGCAGCATTGGTTACAAAGGAGATTTCCCCAAATATAAGGTTCGTGCCGGCATTAATAACAATAGCAACTCCAAGTCCGATTAATATAATGAAAGGTTCTAACCAGGATGTAGTGGCAAATATTAATACGATAAACACAAAGATGACAGCAAAAATGGCAATCTTTTGTATTTCACTGACGGTGCTGTTCGTAGCAATAGCAGTACTTACGGCGGAACCTGTCATAGCGTTTTCATCTCCGATAAGGTCACGGATATCAGCTACGGCAGAAAGATTTTTCTTTTTGTCAATGCTTATAGTAAAGAGTGCGGTATCATCCTTATAATAGTTCTCGATGGTATCTTTATCCTGAGTTTCTAAAGGCTGGTGAATGTTAATGGCATCGTCTAACCAGGTAACAGAAGAGACCCCGTCAATATTTTCCAGCTTCTCCTTATAATCAAGAGCCTCAGAAAGACTTACGTCACGTACCATGACCCTTGCATTTGGAATTCCGCCGTCAAATTCCTCTTCCATAACATCTAAAGAGATTGTAGACGGAGAATCCTCCGGTAAATAGGAATTCATATCGTAATTTACCGATACCATGTGCTGACACAGAGCACATAGAATGAAAAGTGCCAGAAAAGCAATTAAAATCACTTTCCTGTAGCGAATAATTCTGTCAAAAAAATGTTCCATATTCTCACCTCGTAATTTAGTACATATTTTTGTAACAAATAGAGTTACAAATGAAAGATAATTGACAGTTGTACGATAAAGATATAGTATAATAGAAAAAGATATATGACAACGTACAATTAGAATACAAACGAAAAATAATTGACAAATGATAATTATATGTTTCTTAAAACACGAAAAACAAAGGAATTATTTATGGAAAAGAGGATAAGAATATGGAAAAAAAGACAGATTTGAGAATTATCAAAACACAAAAGGCATTATGTGATACGTTTCTGGAAATGTTGAATGAGAAGAAGTTTGAAGAGATTACGGTAAATGAACTGTGCGAGAGGGCGTTGGTAAGGAGAGCTACCTTTTATAAGCACTTTGCGGATAAGTATGAGTTCTTTGGATTTTTTATCCGGCAGATACAGGAGAGATTCATAGCAGATATCCGTCAATATCAGGGAGAAGGAGATCCGGTTTCCTATTATATATATCTGTTTCGTCACTGCATACGTTTTTTAGAAGAAAACAGAGGAATCCTAACCAGTGTATTAAAAAGCAATGCCTTTCCGGCACTGTTAGAAATCTTTTTAGATGAAGTATACAGAAATGTTCTGTTGCAGATGAAAGAGCATGAGAGGGAGGGCGTGAACTTTCCGGTGGAAGTGGAAATACTGGCATCTTTTTATACCGGTGGGATTGTCCAGATACTCCGTTACTGGTTTACAAAGGAAGAAACCATGACAGAAGAGGAGATTGTTGAAAAAGTGGAAATAATTCTAAGAAAGTTCCGATTAGAGGATTAGAAAAAATTTTAGAAAAATAAATATTTTATTAAATCGTAAAATGAATATTGACAAAGAAATGGCATAG
>JBJELL010000167.1:0-2710 GCA_051879115.1 Lachnospiraceae bacterium | reverse complement strand
GTATAAAAAATATAGGGATATAGTTCAGTTGGTAGAACGTTGGTCTCCAAAACCAAATGTCGAGGGTTCGAGTCCTTCTGTCCCTGGTAAAAATAAAAAGACTTAAGAATGTTAAATTCTTAAGTCTTTTTATTATCTTGTTTTCTCATCTAATATTACGTGAGGGAAATATTTAGAAAATAATTGTTTTATTTCGGGCAATTTTGTTTGTGCCCCATAATAATCTTTAGAAGTGACCTGCAATAGAGCGAAATCTTCCCGAACACGAACACGAAAATCTTTAAATCCCATGGAAAACAAAATATTTTCACAGGATTCCACCGAATAAAGTAGCTCAGAGGTAATCTGCATACCCGTTGGAATTCTTGTAGCAAGACAGGCATAAGCTGGTTTATTCCAGGTAAAAAGTCCGGCTTCATGAGAACGGGTTCGGATTTCATCTTTTGTAAGACCACAGAGTCTTAAAGGAGATAGCACGGAAAGTTCTTCTAATGCCCGCATGCCCGGACGATCATCGGCAGAATCAGAAGCATTTGTTCCATCTAAAAGGATGGAACAACCCTGTGCAACGGCCTCTTTTCTGATAGCAGAAAAGATTTGTTTTTTGCAGTAATAACAGCGGTTTTCTGGATTGGAGCAGATATTTGAGTCTGACAGAACATCTCCCTGAATAATAGTAAGGGGTATACCTTGTTCTTTGCAGAAATGTTTTGCATCTTCTAATTCAAAATCAGGCTGAAAACTGCTTTTATAGTAGATAGCAAGTATATCTTTTGCATATTGTTTTGCGGTGTATGCAAGATAAGCAGAATCTACACCACCGGAAAAGCCAATAGCAATATGAGGATATCTTTTAAAAAATTCAACTAATGTCATAGTCAGTAGTTCCCTTCTTGGATATATAGAATAGTATATATGATGATACAAATTATAGATAGTAAGAAGACATGAGTCAAGATATCATGTAAATAGAAGAAAGTAGCTTTTATAAAACTGTAAAAAAAGTATGAAATACACGAAAATATGTAGTAAAATTTGTAAAAAATATACAGAAAAAAGTCGAAAAAATATTTTTTGAAATATCGAAAAAATAAAATTATAGTAAGAATAACCTAAAAAACAGCATAAAATGTAAAAAATATGTAAAAGGTACTGAGTGTTCAGGCGGCGTTAAGATTTGACAAGTATGGAAAAAAATGGGATAATTCTAAGCTATAATAGTGAAAAAGAACAAGGAGCAAGGTGAAAGGAAGGATTGTTATGAACGAGAAACAGATCAGGTTACAAAGTAGACAAGAGGTTCAGGATTTCGTTCAGGCCGCTGTAAAATGCAATTTTGACATTGATATTTCCTATGACCGCGTAGTGATTGATGCAAAATCTTTTTTAGGAGTATTAGGATTAGGAGTATCAAGAGTTTTAACAGTAAAGTATTGCGGTATGAATAATGAGTTTGAAAATACGGTACAGAAGTATGTAGTTGCCTAAAAAAGCGATACATAAGATAAATATGCTCTATGGTTATGATTTATGACCATAGAGTTTTTTATTTTCTATATTTTTTGCATAGAAATTGCTATAATGTATGCCAGGTGAAGAAAATGGACAAAGAACAAAAGTATGAGGAAAAACAGAATATTAAAATTTCCGTTCGGAATCTGGTGGAATTCATTCTGCGTTCAGGAGATATAGATAACCGTAGAGGACGCAGCATGCAGGCGGAGGCAATGCAAGCGGGAAGTAGGATTCACAGAAAGATACAAAGACGCATGGGTGCTTCTTACCATGCTGAGGTTCCTCTTAAAATAGAGATTCCCAAAGAACACTATCATTTTTTTATAGAAGGACGGGCAGATGGGATTATTAAGGAAGAGACCGTTACCATAGATGAGATAAAGGGTGTGTACATGGATTTGACCTATTTAGAGGAACCAATTGGCGTTCATCTTGCACAGGCAAAATGTTATGCATATATTTATGCATCCCAAAATGAGTTAGAACAGATAAATGTCCAGATGACTTATTGTAATCTGGATACTGAGGAAATGAAAAGATTTGTGCAGCCCTATGAAACAAAAGAATTGAAAGAATGGTTTTTTGAGGTTGTGGCGGAGTATGAGAAGTGGGCGGATTTTCAGTATCAGTGGAGATGCATCCGGCAGGAATCCATACATGGTCTGGAATTTCCCTATGAATACAGGGAAGGACAGAAGGAACTGGCATCGGATGTCTATCGGACGATTCGTCGGGAAAAAATTCTTTTTATACAGGCACCGACGGGAGTGGGAAAAACGATTTCTACCATTTATCCGGCAATAAAGGCAGTGGGAGAGGATTTGGCAGAAAAAATCTTCTATTTGACGGCGAAGACCATTACGGCAACGGTGGCTTTAGAGACCTTTGATTTGTTAAAAAGAAATGGATACCGGGCGAAGACGATTTTAATTACGGCAAAGGAGAAAATGTGTCTCTGTGAGGAAATGGAATGTAACCCGGAGGTCTGTCCTTATGCGAAAGGGCATTTTGACCGGGTGAATGATGCAGTATTTGATTTGCTGCAAACAGAAGAAATTTTAACAAGGGAGATTTTCTGGGAGCAGGCGAAAAAATATAAGGTATGCCCTTTTGAACTCTGTCTGGATACGGCATCCTGGTCAGATAACATTATCTGTGATTACAATTATGTCTTTGATCCGAATGTCTACTTAAG
>JBJELL010000166.1:0-2717 GCA_051879115.1 Lachnospiraceae bacterium | reverse complement strand
CCTTTTGAAACCTTGGAAGAGTATTGGGCATGGTGGAGTCGCCACATTTATTATAACCGCTATGTAGATGCACCTAAGCCTGTTTATCAAAAACTGCTTGAACTGGTTAAGGATAAGGACTATTTTGTTCTTACAACGAATGTAGACCACTGTTTTCAAAAGGCGGGCTTTGATAAAAAGAGACTGTTTTATACGCAGGGAGACTATGGACTGTTTCAGTGTTCTAAACCATGCGCTCAGAAAACCTATGAGAATGAAACCGTGGTAAAAGAGATGTTAAAACAGCAAAAGGACATGAAAGTTCCATCCACTTTCATACCCGTGTGTCCGGTCTGCGGAGCACCCATGACAGTGAATCTTAGATGTGACAGTACTTTTGTAGAAGATGAAGGCTGGCACATCGCAGAAAAACGCTATGTGCAATTTATCCGTCATTATGAAAAGAAAAAGATAGTTTATTTAGAATTGGGAGTGGGTTCAAATACACCCGGCATTATAAAATATCCATTTTGGCAGATGACAGCCGGCAATAAACAGGCAGTTTATGTCTGTATCAACAAGGAAGAAACAGCTTATCCAAAAGAATTAGAAAGTCAGACCATTGCGATAAATTCTGATATAGGAGATGTTCTACACACGGTAAGTATGATTTCTGAGAATAAGCTGCTGTAAAATAAATCTATCCTAATATATGGACTTCTAAATGGACATTCACAAGTGTCTGTGCTACCATGTAGTTATCAGAGTATTTGGAGGTCTGTATGGCAAAAGGAAATAATCAAAAACTTAAAATTTTATATTTAATGAAGATTTTGTTGGAGAAGACGGATGAAACACACAGTATTACCATGCCACAGATTATTTCTGAATTAGAAACCTACGGAATCAGTGCCGAGCGTAAGAGCATTTACAGTGATATAGAAAATCTGCGGGTATTTGGTATGGATATTATTGGAGAGCAGCAGGACCGGACTTATTATTATCATGTCGGCAATCGCCGGTTTGAACTTGCGGAGTTAAAATTGTTAGTAGATTCTGTTCAGTCTGCAAAATTTATTACAGCTAGAAAATCGAATGAACTGATAAAGAAAATCGAAGGATTTGCAAGCAAGTATGAGGCATCACAACTGCAAAGACAGGTGTATGTGACGGAACGGATTAAGACGATGAATGAAAGCATTTATTATAATGTGGATGTGATTCATACAGCGATTAGTGCAAATTCAAAGATTACATTTCAGTATTTTCAATGGGACATTCATAAGAGAATGGTTCTTCGGAAAGAAGGAGCATTGTATGAAGTGAGTCCATGGGCATTATCCTGGAATGACGAGAATTATTATCTTATAGCATTTGACAGTAATGAGGATAAGATAAAACATTTTCGAGTGGATAAGATGCTGCATATCGATGTAAAGGATGAGAAGCGGGAAGGTAGAGAACGATTCCAAAAATTCGATATGGCAGTTTATGCGAAGAAAATGTTTGGAATGTTCGGTGGAGAAGAACAGATTGTAAGACTTGAATGTGTGAATTCTCTTGCCGGAGTGGTGATTGACCGATTTGGAAAGGATGTTGTGATTTCAAAGGTAGATGATGAGCACTTTTCGGTAAATGTAAAAGTGGCTGTCAGCAGGCAGTTTTTAGCCTGGGTCATAGCACTAGGAGAAGGAGTCAAAATCGTAGGACCGGAATCCGTGAAACAACAGATGAGAGAAGAGGCAGACAGACTGGTACGACAATATAGAGAACAATAAATAGAATGATAGATAAAATAGCAGCCAATCATTGTAGGTGATACAGTGGTTGGTTTTTATCTTATAGGAAAGACCTTATTACATTTATGTGTGAAAATGTGGACTTTTCTATAAGTTTCCTGTTGGTTAACTTTGAATGGGAAAGTTTGCATACAGTTCCATTGATGTTGAATGTGTATTTATTGTAGGATATAAGAAGAAGGAGGAGTAAATCTTATGAATGCATTAAATTTAGCGGAAAATATTATGCGTCTGCGTCATGAGCGGAAAATTACCCAGGAAGAGCTTGCTGACTTTGTAGGGGTTACGAAGGCATCTGTCTCTAAATGGGAAAGTGGTAAGAACACACCGGACATTCTGTTGCTACCACTGCTGGCATCCTTTTTTGACGTGACGGTAGATGAATTGATGGGGTACGAGCCACAACTGTCCAAAGAACAGATACGGAGGATTTATGGAGAGTTATGTTTAGATTTTGTAAATCTGCCTTTCCATGAGGCACTTGAAAGGGCGAGAACCTATGCACGCCGCTATTATTCCTGCTATCCGTTTTTACTGCAGCTTGGTATTTTGTATCTCAATCATTCCATGCTGACAGAAAGAGAAGAAGAACGACAGGAAATCCTAAAAGAGGCAGATACCTTTTGTGACCATATTTTAGACAGGTGCAAAGATGTGGGGGTGCGTGATGATGCGGTATCTTTAAAAGCAATGTTACATCTTCAACTGGGAAAGACAAAGGATGCCATTGAGTTGCTAGAGGAACTGACAGAACCGAGTCGTATTTCCGAACAGAATGATATGATATTGATTCAGGCATACCAGCAGGCGGGGGATGTCGAGAGAGCAAAAAATCATACGCAGATTAGGATATATTTGAATCTTTTGAACCTTATAGGGTCGGAGACTCTGTTTTTAGCATTATATGAGGATTTTTTAGACAGATGCGAAGAAACCATC
>JBJELL010000165.1:0-2718 GCA_051879115.1 Lachnospiraceae bacterium | reverse complement strand
TCCACAGAAAAACCTGCATTTTCCAATGTATAAACCATAAAATTCTGTATCTGTACATCATCTTCTATAATCAGTATTTTTTCTTTAAACAATTTCTCTTCCTCCTTCCGTGAGAGGTAATGTAAAGATAAACTCTGCTCCCTTTCTATCCGTCCGGTTCCTCCCGGTGATCGTTCCGCCATGGGCATTTACCACCGTCTCACAGATCGTAAGCCCCAGCCCGATTCCTCTCTTTACATCAACCGAACGGGTCTTGGAAGTATAAAATATTTTAAAAAGATTGGAAACGTCTGCTTCAGCAATTCCCTCTCCTTCATCCCGGACAGAAACCAGTAGTGCATCTTCTGTGTAACTGGCAGAAACAGTAATGGCTTCCTGCGGTCTTGTGTGTTTTACTGCATTGTCCAACAGATTGGTAATTACCTGCTCAATCAGCTTTGCATCCATCGGCACTAACCGGAATTCTTCCGGTATCTCTACCTGTATCTCCCGCTCCGGAAAGCTCCGTTCCACATGAGCAACTGCACAGCCAATCACCTCTTCGATTGCTTCCATTTCCTTATGTATCACAATTTTACCATCCTGCAGCCTGGTCAGGCTTAATATATTTTCCACTAATGATTTCAGCCAGTCTGCGTCCTGATAAATACCTTGAAGCAGTTCCTGGCGCCTGTCTCCTTTGTCTGTCATATCCATCAGCATTTCCGATGTCCCCATGATACCCGACAGTGGTGTCCTGAGATCATGAGAGATTGCACGCAAAAGATTCGCACGTTCTCTCTCCCGTTCCATGCTTTCTCTGTCACGCACTCTTTCTATCGTTACTTCAATCCGGTCCATTGCCATGGAAACATTCTCTATGATAGAATGCAATAACTTTTTCTTTTCCTGCAGATGTTCTTCATTTACGGTTTTATCAATTTTAACAACTGCCAGCAGATGCTCCCGTCCGTTGACCGGGTACCCATAAGCTTCCTCTTCTTCCAGATATTCGGTTCGAAGATTTGTATATCTATTCCGAATCTCCTCTGCATCCGGCACGCTTCTGTGAATCTGTTCTTTTCCTGACTGCTGGATGTAGATCGGTTCAGACTGCCTTCCAACATAAATGCATCCGACATTTACCTGAAGCAGATGGCTGATACTTTCTGCTGCAATTTTCAAAACAGCTTCCATATCCGCCGCATCAGACAACTTACTGGAGAGCATATATAAGATCTGGCTTTCTTTCCCTCTTTCATTTGCTTCTTCCGTTAAAAGCTTTTCTTTTGTTGTCAGGGCACTTGTAAGAATGGAAGTTGTCAGCATAATGGAAAAAGTAATCAGATACCCGGGATCATTTACCGCAAGCGTATGATAGGGTTCCGTAAAAAAATAATTGTAACATAGGAGTGAAACCACTGCAGATAAAATCCCGTACTGATATCCTGATGTAAACCTCGCAACCAGAAGAACAGCCAGAAGATACATCACAACAATATTCGTTTCTGGAAATCCAAGCTTTGTAAAAATCTTCCCAAGTACGGTGGCTGCAAATACGATAACCACTAATTTCAACAGGCTCTGCAGGATTTCTTTCTTTTTCATCATCATGATCGCCTCTTTATTATCATATTAATCCCGTTAAGTATAGCACACGCAGTTTGTTTTTCCAATCCCATGAAACATGGCATTCTGTTTCCTCTCAAATAATGATTAACATCTGGAATCAATGCCGCTGGATCTAATATCCGTAGTCATATAATTTCTCATAATTCACAAAATCTTCACATAATTATTAGCACTCTATATTGACGAGTGCTAATTCATGTGTTATATTACATATAGAACAAAGAAAGAGAAAATGATTCTCTTCCTGATATTCATAAATCAACACTTCGGGTTTCTCCGATAGTGCAAACTTTAGTTTATGTCATGAAAGGAGATATGACTTATGTTAATGCCTAGTATTTTTGGAGAAAGTTTATTTGATGATTTTATGGATGATTTTGCTTTTCCGGACATCGATAAAAAATTGTATGGGAAACATGCTCCCCATATCATGAAGACCGATGTGAAAGAAAAAGACAACACTTATGAAGTGGACATTGATCTTCCGGGATTTAAGAAAGACGAGATTCAGTTCCAGCTTGAAAACGGTTATGTAACTGTAAGTGCAGCAAAAGGTCTGGATAAAGATGAAAAAGATAAGGAAGGAAAATATATCCGCCGCGAGCGTTATGCCGGAAATGTAAGCAGGAGCTTTTATGTAGGAAATAATGTTCAGAGAGAAGACATCCATCCGAAATTTGAAAATGGTATTCTTTCCTTTACTGTTCCAAAAGAGCAGAAGGCAGTAGAAAACAACTCCCATTATATTGCCATTGAAGGTTAATCTCAAACGGGCAGGGAATAAAACCCCTGCCTGTTTTAAAAGCTAAACACAATTGGGAAAGAGGTTTTTGATATGAGTAAAACGACATCAAGAGTATTATGGATTTTAGCCGGAATCTTTCTGATTATAACCGGGATCGGATGTTTGAGGAATCCCGGAGAAATTCTTTATGGTCTTCCCATTATCTTTGGAGTTGCCATGATGTTTTCCGGCATTATAGATATTGTGATATTTGCAGCCGCTCATAATTATATGGCAGGATCTGGCTGGTTTCTTGCTGACGGCATTCTGACCGTACTGATGTCTTTATTCATTTTGGGAAATGGATGGTTTACAGCAATGAC
>JBJELL010000164.1:9926-12017 GCA_051879115.1 Lachnospiraceae bacterium | reverse complement strand
TAAAAGGGGAAAGGCGGACTGCTTATGCAGTCCGCCTTATTTGTAGGGAGTTTAGGTTAAATAATAAAAGGAAGAATCCTAATATTATAGGATTACCATAGTTGGTATTTAGCCGAAGTAGCGCTCTAATAAGCCTTTGAAAGCCTTACCATGTCTAGCTTCGTCTCTTGCCATCTCATGTACTGTGTCATGGATAGCGTCTAAGTTCAGCTCTTTCGCACGTTTTGCAAGGTCGAATTTTCCAGCAGTAGCGCCGTTCTCAGCATCTACACGTAATTCAAGATTTTTCTTTGTGCTGTCAGTTACTACCTCACCAAGTAATTCAGCGAATTTTGCTGCATGTTCTGCTTCTTCATAAGCAGCTTTTTCATAATATAATCCGATTTCCGGATATCCTTCTCTGTGTGCGACTCTTGCCATTGCAAGGTACATACCTACCTCTGAGCACTCAGCTTCAAAATTCATTCTAAGATCGGAAATAATATCTTCACGCACACCCTGTGCAACACCAAGTACATGTTCAGCAGCCCAGCTCATCTCGCCTTCCTGCTTATTGAATTTATCGGCTGGAGCTTTGCAGAGAGGACAGGCTTCCGGTGCGGAGTCTCCTTCATGAACATAGCCACATACACTACAAACATATTTTGCCATAATTTCTTTTCCTCAACTTTCTTTTTTATTTATTTTAATGTATAAACCCGAAACTTATGTCAGGCAGATATCTTTTGTAAAGTAATAATAAGAATTATTACTAAAATCAATATAACAGAAATATTATCGAGTGTCAACTATTTTTTTGAATTTTTATTTTCTTCGCACATTTCGGGCATTTTCCATAGAAATGAGTAATGTTTCCCTCAATAATACCATCAAAATTGTGATTTGCAATTACATTGATATGTTCAATAGATTCCATTTCCAAATCCCAGACTTCGCCGCAGTCCGTACAGAAGAAATGATAGTGAGGGTCAACACAGCCGTCATAACGGTCAGGTCCCCTGCCTGTAGAAAGTTTTATTATTTCTCCGGTTTCTTCTAACAGTGCCAGATTGCGGTACACAGTTCCCAGGCTGATATTCGGGAATTCCTCTTTTACGGAGAGGTATACAGTCTCGGCAGTTGGATGGTTGCTGTGTGTAGCGAGATAGGTCTTGATAGACTCCCGCTGTCTGCTGTACTTTCTCATAAAATCCTACTTTCTCAAAAAATCCTGATTACAATAATAGTAATGATAACTAATTATGTTTCTAATATATTATGAATTTAAGATTATGTCAATATAAATAATTTTAGAAAAGACCTGTGCATATATTAGAAAAAAGCTATTTTGGAGGAATCATGCAGAATTTGAATCGTTTTGTTACGTATATTTATTCCTATCGGGAATATGAAAAAGATATCAATGTAGGATTTGCAAAAGCTGACAAAAGGAGCGACTATGTCCGTATGGAGATGCAGATAAGAAAAAAGACAGCAAAAAAAGAAAGGGCACAGGTATATCTGTTAGTCGGGGAGGTAGAACATCCGACGGCACTTCCCGCCGGAATCATGTATTTTGAAAATGAGACAGGAACCTATAAGGGAAAAATTCCTGTGGATAATATAGCAGACAGTGGTTATTCTTTTGAACAGGTAAAAGGTCTGTATCTGAAAAGTGAAGAAGAGATGTTTGCAAGCCAGTGGGTAGAAGAGGAGTTAAAACTCTCAAAAATCATTTTTAAAAAAGAGGATAAGGAGGATAGAACCAAAGAAGAGGATAAGGAAGATAAAACCAAAGAAAAGGAACTAAAAACAGCTCAGGTGCCTACCATAGCTGCAACAGAGCAAAAACCGCTCTATGACTGGAGATATGAGTGGGAAAAACTCGATCAGGGAGCCGGTACAGAGTTAGTGCTAGGGCTCGCTTTGTGGACGAGAAATAAGGGAAAATCTTAAATGGTCTTCCCATGCACCGCTGATAAAGATGCTCTCATAGGCAATTCCTTCATTGCGAAATTCTAGTTTTTCCAAAAGTCGGATAGAAGCGGTATTCTCAGGCATTACATAGGCTTCTATCCGGTGAAGTCTCAGGTCAGAAAAAATATGAGAGAT
>JBJELL010000164.1:5896-9826 GCA_051879115.1 Lachnospiraceae bacterium | reverse complement strand
TTCAAAATTAAACGTCTGGTTTCATATTCAAAATTCATGCATCAATACCTCGGATTTCCACATGGGAAATATATTTTCTTAATATAGAACGAATCTCTTCTAGCTCTTCTTTTGTGTAAGAAGAAAAAACAGGGTGGATAACCTCATCCGATTCCCGGTAGGCCTGTAGATAATAGGCGTCGCAGCCGGCAATCCAGGCACCGATTTTTTCAAAATCATGGATAGAATGAAGTTCTCTCGTAACCGTAGTGCGGAATTCGTAGGGAATATGTCCTTCTAATAGATAGGAAACGGACTCCTGTATCGGTTCTATGGAAAAATCGGGACTGTTGCAAACATCCGCATAATGTTCAGGAGCGTGCTTGATATCCATTGCCACATAGTCGAGAAGTTCCTGTTCGCAAAGGGATTTTAGGATTTTGGGTCTTGAACCGTTGGTATCTAATTTTACCAGATAACCAAAAGATTTGATTTTACGAATGAAATCCTCTAAATCAGGCTGCAGGGTAGGTTCTCCACCGGTAATGCAGACACCGTCTAAGATACCCTGTCTCTTTTTTAAATGAGAAAAAACGGTCTCTTCAGAGATTGTGGGCAGACTCTTAGGCGAGAGTACCAGACCGCTGTTATGGCAGTAGGGACAGCGGAAGTTACAGCCGCCGGTAAAGACGGTGCAGGCGACCTGTCCCGGATAATCTAAGAGTGTCGTTTTCAAAAATCCATGTATTTCCATGCTATTACCTTTCATCACAATGTATGATACTTATTTTTTATCTTACAATATTATGAAAAAAAAGTGAAGAAGAAATTGACAAAAGATAAAAAGTTCGGTATACTTATATTTCCGAGCAGCTGGGGTGGCAGCGGTACCCTGTACTAGCAATCCGCTATAGCTAGAGTGATATTCTGCCTCGGGTCTTCGATGGTAAAGCAGCCCTTAGTAAGTGGCGTTGACGTCTGGGTCTTACGCAACGGAAATCTGTGAACCGTGTCAGGTCAGGAATGAAGCAGCACTAAGCAGAACCTTTCGTGTGCCGTGAGGGTGCCTGGGCTGAGTTAACTGCTAAGGTAACGTTTGTCATCGGGATTCAAAGCAGAATGCTCGGTTTTGTTATATATGGAGGAAAAGATGTTAAAGAAACTACGTGAAAATCTATATACAATATGCAACTATTTAGAGCTGTTGATGGCAATCGTTGTGATAGCAGGCATTGTGATAGCAGCCTTTGGATTGAAGACGGAAATTCTGCAATTCTGGAATCACAGAGGACAGGCAGGGGCATTTTATATATTTTTAGATGCAGTGTTTGAGATTGTTATCAGTATTGAGTTTTTAAAAATGCTCTGTCAGCCGAGTGCAGATACGGTATTAGAAGTGTTGATTTTTCTGGTTTCAAGACATATGATTATCGGAGAAACCTCTCCATTTGAGGATTTGATTTCAATTGTCAGCATTGCACTGCTGTTTGCGATAAAAAAATATATTCGTATTCCGGCGAAAAAGGGTAAGATGCACAGCTTTTTTGAGTGTCAGGAAGAAGTGCAGGAAGAAGATGAAAAGCATGAAAACAAAGGACAGTAGAGAAGAGAAATATATGCGCGCAGCCATTCGGGAAGCAAAGAAGGCATATGCCTTAGAGGAAGTTCCCATTGGCTGCGTCATTGTATATGAGGATAAAATTATAGCAAGGGGTTATAACCGCAGGAATACCGATAAGAATACCATCGCCCATGCGGAAATGACAGCTATCAAAAAGGCGAGTAAGAAGTTAGGAGACTGGCGGTTAGAGGGGTGTACCATGTATGTTACCTTAGAACCCTGTCAGATGTGTGCAGGTGCCATTGTGCAGGCGAGACTGGATGAGGTGGTAATTGCCAGCATGAATCCCAAGGCAGGCTGTGCAGGTTCGGTTCTAAACCTCTTAGAGGTTCCCGCTTTTAATCATCAGGTTAAGATTACAAAGGGTATCTTAGAAGAAGAGTGTTCTGCTATGCTCAGTACGTTTTTTAGAGAATTAAGAGAGAAAAAGAAAAAGTCCCGTTCCAGCCTAAGCTGAAACAGGAGCAAGATTTTTCAAAGAAATATCCATGATAGGAGCAGAGTGTGTCAAAGCTCCGCAGGATACATAGTCAACACCGATTTCGGCGATTTCGTGAAGTCGTTCTTTGGTAACATTGCCGGAACATTCTGTTTCGGCTTTTCCGTCTACCATGGCAACGGCTTTTTTCATAGTCTCGTTGTCCATGTTATCGAGCATGATGATGTCTGCCTTGGCATCCAATGCCTCCTGAAGCATGGTTAAGTTCTCAACCTCAACCTCCACTTTTCTTACAAACGGTGCATATTCTTTTGCCATCTCTACGGCTTTTGTGATAGAGCCGGCAGCACCGATGTGGTTGTCCTTGATTAAGATACCGTCGGAAAGGTTGTAACGGTGGTTCGTACCACCGCCTGTTTTTACGGCATATTTTTCAAAAGGACGCATATTTGGAGTGGTTTTTCTGGTATCTAATAATTTGGTCTTATAACCTTCTAATTCTTTTACCATGGAATTTGTCAAAGTTGCAATGCCGCTCATACGCTGTAAGTAGTTAAGAGCAGTACGCTCACCGGTTAAGAGTGCCTTAATGTCTCCGGTAATGGTTCCGAGTAAATCTCCTTTTTTCACTGCATCTCCGTCTTTAAAGTTGCTTTCAAAGCGGCTGTCCTTATCTAAGAGAGTGAAGACACGCTCAAATACCGTCAGTCCGCAGATGATGCCGTCCTGCTTACAGATTAGGTCGGCTTTTCCAAGCTGGTCGGTGTGCATGATGGCATTGGTGGTAACGTCTTCGCTGGTAATATCCTCTTTTAAGGCGTTTAAGATATATTCGTCGATATTAATCGTCATTGTTACTCCATTGATCATAGAATTTCTCATCCTTTCTTTTGATTTCTTCCCAGATAAGAGTACGGAATTTTTTATTCAAAGTCTCGTCATCCTCGTAATCTCCTATCGTTCTATTCATATCCGGCATATCGGTATGTTCTAGTTCCGTCTCTATCTTTTGTGCAGCCCTTCTCGAAAAAACAAGACTTTCTAAAAGGGAGTTGCTTGCTAAACGGTTTGCACCATGCACGCCGTTGCATCCGGTCTCGCCCACGGCATAGAGATGGGAGCAGGAAGTCTGGGCATAGGTGTCTGCCTTAATGCCTCCCATGAAATAATGCTGTGCCGGGGTAATCGGAACACATTCTTTGGTAATATCGTAGCCTTCTTCTAAACATCTTTGATAGATATTTGGAAAATGGTTTAAGATTTCCTCTTTTGGAAGATGGCTGACCGATAAGTATACATAAGGATTGCCGTCTTCTTTCATCTGTTTTAGAATCGCAGCACTTACCACATCCCGTGGTAACAGCTCGTCCACAAATCGTTCTCCTTTTGCATTTAGAAGAATGGCGCCCTCTCCTCTTACGGATTCGGAAATAAGGAAGCGTCTGCCCTTTTTCTTAGAGTAGAGGGTAGTCGGGTGAATCTGAATATAGTTCATATCCTGTACTTCGATACCGTGAAGCAGAGCAAGGGCAAAACTATCGCCTGCAACATGAGGAAAGTTCGTAGAGTTTTTAAAGATTCCTCCAAGTCCTCCCGTAGCAAGAACCGTCTCTTTGGAAAATACGGGCTGAACATTTCCCTCGCTGTCTCTTACAACCACCCCATAACACTGGTTGTCTTCACAGATGAGGTCAATCATTCGGGTGTATTCTAAGATGGTAATGTGCTGTTTTTCTTCCACATGTTTTAAAAGAGTCTCCGTAATTGCCTTTCCGGTAATATCCTGATGATGCAGAATACGGAAGGTGGAATGTCCGCCTTCTCTTGTAAAAGAAAGAGAACCGTTCTTATTGCGGTCAAAATCCACACCGAACTGCATGAGTTTTCGGAT
>JBJELL010000164.1:0-5796 GCA_051879115.1 Lachnospiraceae bacterium | reverse complement strand
GAGAACCGTTCTTATTGCGGTCAAAATCCACACCGAACTGCATGAGTTTTCGGATGATTTTCGGGGACTCATCAATCATAATCTTAACGGATTTTGGATTGTTCTTATAGCGTCCGGCTTTCATGGTATCTTCATAATAACTGTCAAAGTCATCCTTGTTTTTTAATACACAGATACCACCCTGCGCTAGGTAGGAGTCGCTGTTGCGTGCTTCGTCTCTGGTAATCATTAGAATATTCAGATTTTCCGGCAGTTCTAAAGCTGTAAAAAGACCGGCAGCTCCCGTGCCGACAATAATGACGTCATAATAGGTATTCATTTATAAGCCCCCTAGTCTGCTGCTAATTCCAGCATTCGTAACAAAGGACGCTCTGCTGCTAAACGCATTTCTTCGTCTAAGTGCACCTGAGGTTCCATGGATTCTAAGGCTTTTACAATCTTTTCTAAGGTAACAAGCTTCATATCCATACAGGTAGGAGTGCCTCCAGCGAAGTGGAATTTTTTCTCAGGATTCTTCTGCTGTAATTCATAACATACACCGATTTCAGTTCCAATGATGTATTCCTCATCGTCGTGGTTTGAGGCATAGTCAATAATACCGGAGGTACTTCCAATATAATCTGCATGAGCTAAGACATCCATGGTACATTCCGGGTGAACTAATACCTTTGCATCAGGATGTTCTTTCATGGTATCTAAAAGAACAGATTCTGTAATCTTTTTATGTACCGGACAGTAGCCGTCATGGAAAAGGAAGGTCTTTTCCGGAAGGCAGCTTGCGATATAACGTCCTAAATTGTTATCCGGGATAAAGAAAATCTCTTTATTAGGAAGCTTTGAAACAATCTTTAAGGCATTCGCAGATGTCACGCAGACATCGGCATGGGCCTTGATTTCGGCTGCGGAGTTGATGTAACAGACAACAGCAGCATCAGGATGTTCTTTTCGCACCTGCTTAATTTTTTCAATGGTTACCATATGTGCCATAGCACAGTCTGCCTTCTCATCCGGCATCAAAACCACCTTGTTTGGATTTAAAATTTTTGCACTTTCTCCCATGAAATATACACCGGCAAAAACAATGGTTTTCTGTGGGATTTTTGTGGCAACTTTGCTCAGATAAAAAGAATCGCCGACATAGTCTGCGATTTGCTGAACCTCGCCGTCTACATAATAGTGGGCGAGAATTACGGCATCTTTTTCTTTTTTGAGCTGTTCTATTCTTTTTAACATCATATTCGCCTCTTCTTCTTGTATTTGCAATATGTTGATACTATGACATAAAAAAGTGTCAATGTCAATACAACTGCCCTGCCGTCAATAGATAAATAAAGTACAGGAATATTCTGTAAATTAATTGACAGAAATAGGAATTGTCAAATATAATATAGATAAGAATTAGATAGGGGAAAAGGGGGATTTTATGCAAAAGAAAAGTATTATAAGGAATTTGACAATTCCAATAGCGATTGCCGTGTGTACGATGGTAATTTGTCTGTTGGTAGGGATGGGAGTTGTCTTTACCAAATCCTATTCTAAAATCATCTATGGTCAAAACAGAAATATTTCAAAAGCGATTTCTGCACAGGTAAAGAATTTTATGGATACTGCCTATAATATGTCGGAAGAACTGGCAGTAAATAAAAATATATTGACGATGGATACGAAGGAACAGACTCCGATTCTAGAGTCCTGTGTATCAAGAAATGATTATTTTGAATTGCTCTATATTCAGGGTATGAATGGAATGCAGACCGGAAGGTCAACAGGTGAACTTGCAGACCGCAGTACACGCTGGTGGTTCATGGAAATGATGGAAAGAAAAGAACCCTTTATCTCGAAATCCTATTATTCGGTAAATACGAACATGCCTTGTACCTCTATATTTCTTCCTATGGAGAAAGATGGTGAGATGATAGGTGTATTTGCCTCGGATATCAAGCTGAACTCCTTACAGTCATTAATCGGTGAGTATACAAACGAGGAGAATGGACAGTATTCTTTCATTATTGATGGAGAAGGTGTTGTGGTCGCACATCCGGATAATACCTATTTAGAAGAACTATATAATTATAAAGCTCTGACTAAGACAGTGTCAAAGAAAGACGGGAACGGTAATACACTGGTAGATGCAGATGGAAATGTAGTAACGGAAGAAAAACCTATCAAAGTATCGGAAGACTTTCAGAAGGTAATAGAAAAGGTTATGATGGGAGAATCCGGCAAAGCTATGATTACGCTGGATGGAAAGAAGATGTATTGCAGTTACGATCCGATTCCGTTAAAAGGAGAATCCGATTCGTGGGCAGTTGTTACAGTACAGGAGAAGTCAAAAGCACTTGCACTGCTTTACAGAATTTTGATGCTGACATTAATTATTGGAGTAGTAATTGTAGTACTGGTGAATATAGTAATTGTCCGCCTGGTAAAAAAGATTACCAACCCTATAGATGAAATTACAGATATGATGTCACAGGTATCGGAGGGAGACTTCGAGATACGGGCAAAGGACAGCAGTGTAAAAGAGATTTCCTACATGTCGGAAAAAATAAACAACATGGTTGGAAAATTCTCAAACATCTTAAGAAGTACGAATGACGTAACGGAAGATATTGTAAACAGTTCGGATGCATTGAAAGATATTGCTGGTTCTACCTCCGTATTAGAAAATAAAATGCAGGAAATTACAGAAGGTGCGACAGAACAGTCAAGAGATACCGATGCATTATTTGAATTGACATCGAATATGCAGGAGCAATTCGACCAGCTTCACAGTGAGAGTATGTCGGTAGTGGCGGATTCAAAGAAAGCAATTACGATTGGTGAGGATGGAAATACAAAACTCAGATTTTTACAGGAAAATAACAAAAAGACATTAAAAGATATTGACAGTATTCAAAAGATTATTCAGGCATTGGATGAAAAAACCAGACATATCAGCGAAATTTTAAGTACGATTAACAGTATTTCAGAACAGACATCCCTGCTTGCACTGAATGCGTCTATTGAGGCAGCAAGGGCAGGAGAGCACGGAAAAGGCTTCAGCGTAGTTGCTGATGAAATTGGTAAGCTGGCAGAAAATTCAGGAAATGCAACCATGGATGTAGCCTCTATTCTCGATGGAATCAGAAATGAGACAGAGAGTACCGTAGAGATGATGAATCAGATTTCTGAAAAATTCAGAGAGCAGATAGATTCTGTAAATGAAGTAGAAGGTGCTTTTGCAGAGTTGAATCAGTCGTCCGTGAAAATATCAGAGGATATCGGACGAATGGAGCCAATGATTGAGCAAATGAAAGTATTAAGCCAGGAAGTTGTGGCTTCTACAGAGCAGATAGCCGATATTTCCAGAAATACAGTAGAGAGCTCACAGGAAATCTATCAGGCACTGAATGAAGAACGTCGGTTGATAGAGGGATTTTCCGATAAGGTAGAAGAGTTAGCAGAAGTATCTATGAACCTGAAAACGGATATGACGAAGTTTTAATAAGTAGATGTATATATGCAATAAAGTCCTATCAAGCATTACAGGAGAAACAGCAGGAGGTATACGATATGGACGGTAAGGTAAGTAACATTACAATAGAACAACTGCGGGAGATGATTGACCTGGTCTGTCCCTGTACGGACGATTACCTGTATTTGTACGATTTGAAGAATGACTATTACTATATTTCTCCATATGCAGTAGAGCGGTTTTGTATTCCAGACTATGAGTTTAACGATGTTGCAAAGAATCATGAGAAGTTTGTACATCCAGAAGATTTAGATATGCTGCTGGAAGATTTGGATATGATGGTAAAAGGTGTCAAAAACTTTCATAATCTGCAATATCGTTGGCTGAGTGTGGACAAACAGCCTATCTGGATTAACTGTAGGGGGAGGACGATCTGTGATAATGAGGGCAAACCGGCAATTATGTTGGGCTGTATCAATGAAATCGGTAAGAAGCAAAAAGCGGATAACAACAGCGGTCTGCTAGTGGAATCCAGTCTGCGGATGCATATACAGACGATGGAAGAGTCTAAACTGAGAGGATTTATGCTTCGTATAGGTATTGACGATTTCAAAGATATCAATGAGAACCTTGGAATTGAATATGGCGATAAGATTTTAAGAGAGACAGCAAACTGTATTTCTTCTGTCATAATGCCGGGACAGAATCTTTATCGGATAGTAGCAGATGAATTTATGATTGTGGATTTTTTAGGTGGAACAGAAGATGATGCCTACGGTCTGTATAAGAGAATCCGTCAGTCAGTAGATCAATTTATAGAAAGAAACCGTTACGAAGCGGTATATACCATTTCAGGCGGAGTGTTAGGTATTACAAATCTCGAAGATTGTTCTTATCTGAACATTATGAAGTTATCTGAGTTTGCTTTAAGTGAAGCAAAGCGTAATGGTAAGAACCGCTGTTGTATTTACAATAATCAGGATTATCAGAAATTCCTGCGCAGAAGAGAATTAATCCACCAGTTGCGTCATGCGGTGCATCACGATTTTCAAGGATTTGATACGCATTTTCAACCGATTGTTGACCCATCGAATAATCATTTGATTGGAGCCGAGACACTGTTGAGATTCTCTTCGGAAAAGACCGGTGCTGTATCTCCGATGGAGTTTATTCCGGTGTTAGAAGAAACCGGATTGATTATTCCTGTAGGAAAATGGGTGTTGCACAGGGCACTTGCCGTATGCAGAGAATGGCAGGAATATATTCCGGGGTTCAAAATCAGTGTGAATCTCTCCTATATTCAGGTAATGAAGAGTCCGATTCTCACAGAAATTTTAACAAGCGTAAGACAATATGGTTTAGAGCCGGAGGATGTCATTATTGAACTGACAGAGAGTGGATTCTTAGAATCAAATTATCGTTGTATTGATTTGTGGAACCGTCTGCGCAGGAATGGAATCACTCTTGCTTTGGATGATTTTGGGACAGGATATTCAAATTTCCATTATCTCTATGAGTTGAGCCCGAATATCATTAAGATTGACCGTACATTTACAGATAAAGCACTGCACAGTGAATATGAATATAATCTGTTAGCACACATTGTGGATATGGTTCGCAGTATAGACTTAAAACTTTGTATTGAAGGAATTGAGACGGGAGATGAACTGAATAATATCAATCGTTTAAAACCGGATTACATACAGGGATATTATTATGGAAAACCCTGCGCTTATCAGGATTTCTGTGATACATATATGAAAGAATATAAAGATAAGTCATAGACGTTATCAACGAAAAGAAGCTGTCGCACGAATTATGTGTTACTGGTAGAATAGGTTATTGGAAGATGCGTTATTCTTGAAATAAATCATGGATTTTTTGGATCATATGTGGTATTCCGTTACCACCATGCCAAAATTTCTAAGAGTATGTCTTTGCTATCTGCGATGATGTATGTCTGTTCAACATTCAACAGATTTTCTAAGAAGTCCGTCTAAAGGAAATACAGCTTGTAACGGCTTTCTTAGACGGACTTCTTAGAAAATCATGTCGAATCTGAAAAGACATACAATTGATAGCAAAGACATACCCTGAAATTTTTGGCATGCCGGTAAAAGTCGTACCAATATGATCCAAAAAATCCATGATAGATTCAAAATAAAGTTCATCTTCCGATAACCTATTCTATCAGCAGTAACACATAATTCGTGAGACAGCTTCTTTGTAATAAATTACCATTTGATTGAGAGCGGAGACGGCGGGATTCGAACCCGCGTGCCCGTTAGGGCAAACGCATTTCGAGTGCGCCTCGTTATGACCACTTCGATACGTCTCCA
>JBJELL010000163.1:0-12084 GCA_051879115.1 Lachnospiraceae bacterium | reverse complement strand
CACAGCCTCAAACATCCTCTTTACCTGATGGAATTTTCCCTCGGTAATGGTAAGCAGTATTTCCGAAGACTCATCTGCGTGCAGTATCTTTAATTTCGACGGAAGGGTTAATTTTGCTTCTCCGATATCCACGCCCTTTGCAAACAACATTACATCTTCCTTTGTCACCACTTTGTCTATTTTAGCGTAGTAGGTCTTTTCTACATGTTTTTTCGGACTTAACAATTCATGGGAAAGGGCACCGTCGTTGGTTATTAGCAGCAGTCCCTCGGTGTCCACATCCAACCTTCCTACCGGAAACAATTCATATCCCTTTGGATTGTCAATATAGGATATGACTGTTGGGTAGACATTGTCCTTTGTTGCTGATACACACCCCTTTGGCTTATGAAACATATAATAGACGTATGGTTCATAGTTTATGATATTTCCTTTGTATCTCACTTCATCTGTAGTCGGTTCAATCTTTTGTTCTGGCTTTTGGATGATCTCGCCATTTACCGTAACCGATTTTTTTTGAATTGCTTTTTTCACTTCCGAGCGGGTACCGATACCCATATCGGCTAAGTATTTATCCAGTCGAATCATAATATTAAAATGATACGCTCCTCTTTTTTTCTTCTAACTTCTGTAATACCGGGTAAGGATTAATGGCATACTCTTTTCCATTTTTGTCATTCAGATAGATGCCAAAATGAAGGTGTACATCAAAATTTCCGGTTGTTCCCTCTATCTCACTGTATCCGGTATCTCCCATAAATCCGATAATTTCACCGGCAAGAATCTCTTCTCCGGGCTGGTAGTCTTTCATATAATCGGACAAGTGTGCATAGTAATAATATACACCACTTTTACTCCTGATTCCAATCCGGTAACCGCCCTGGGGCAGCCAGCCGATTTTTTCTAAGGTGCCGTCGCAGACGCTGACAACGGGGTACACGCCCCTGTGATTATAGGATGCCATAATATCACAGCCCTCATGTCCCCGCTCACCTCCATAGGTGCGTTCTGCCATGAAGCTGTCATAATAGTGAATCGTCTTTGTATCGTCCATATCTGAGACTGCCACCGGAAAATAGACCACTTCTTTTTCAATCTCTTTATAAGGATCTTCGTAAGTCGTTAAGACTCCGTCTTCTTTTGAAATCTGCATTAATTTTTGAATCCCGATGCTGTCAAATGCCACAATGCAAAGAAACAGCAGGCATATTGCAAATTTCTTATATTTCATATATTATTCTGCTCTTTTCAAAAATTCTAGAATAAATCTCCACACTCTTTCGGTAGATGAGATAGAAAGACGTTCCTTTGGCGTATGAATGTCAAAATTATCCGGTCCAAAGGAGACACAGTCTAGATTCTCTATCTTTTCAGAAAGAATTCCACATTCTAATCCGGCATGGATAGCTTCTATTTTTGGCTCTTTTCCGTATAAATCTCTGTAAACCTCCGTTACTAAATCCCGCACATTAGAATCCTTCTTATATTCCCATGCCGGATAGTTACCGGAAAACTCGACACTTCCGCCTAAGAACTCTGCAAGATAGGAAAGTCTCTCCATCAAATCTTCCTTGCGGCTTTTGACGCTGCTTCGGATGGAAAAGGAGACTAAGAACTCGTCTTCTGTCATCTTCATAATACCGGCATTTAATGATGTCTCCGGGAGTCCTTCAATTTCCATACTCATATTCTGAATGCCATTTGGCATATTTCTAAGGAAAAAGAGGATTCTCGACTGAGAACGGTAACCTAAGACCGGACTTGATGACTCGCCAAGGTACTCTGCCTTTAATTCTATGTCGGCATCGCTTGCCTGATACTCTTTTTTTAAAATTCCATTCAATTCAGTCACCACATCTGATAACGGTTCTTTTTCCTCTTCCGTAACCATAATCTCACAGACGGTTTCTCTTGGAATCGCATTGTCTTTTAATCCTCCATTTAGAGAACAGATTCCCATTTCTAAACGGTCTTCTATATATTTTAAGATTCGTCCCATTTCTACAATGGCGTTAGCATGTTCCTTATCTATCTCAGACCCGGAATGACCGCCCTGTAATCCACCTAAGGTCAGCCGGTATTTGCAGCCCTCTGCTTCATCAAATACGATTGGAAAACGGCATTCAGCGGTTACTCCTCCGGCACAACTTGTCAAGAAACTTCCTTCCACATCGGAGTCAATATTCAGCACCCTGTGTCCTTTTAGCATGGATAAATCAATCTTCTCCGCTCCAAGCATTCCCACTTCTTCATCCACGGTAAAGACACATTCTAATCTCGGATGAGGAATATCCTTAGCATCTAAAATTGCCAATGCATAGGCAATCGCAATCCCATCATCGCCTCCAAGGGTAGTTCCCTTTGCTTTTACAAAATCTCCATCTACGTAAAGAGAGAGTCCCTCTTTTTCAAAATCAATGACCGTATCACTCTCTTTTTCACAGACCATATCCAAATGTCCCTGAATGATAACCGGCTCTGCTCCCTCATGTCCTTTTGTGGCTTCTTTTATAATAATCACATTGTTATATTCATCCTGATACGCTTCTAAATCCCTTTCTTTCGCAAACTGCATACAATAATCACTGATTTCCTTTGTATGGTAAGAACCATGTGGAATTCCTGCAATTTTTTCAAAGAAATAAAATACCTTTTTCGGTTCTAAATTTTCTAATACGCTCATTTTTTCTCCTCCTGAACTCATATCTTTCTCAATTTTTAATATATTAAACTATGAAAAAATCATACCTTTTCCTATTACTCATCTTCATAATGTGTTTTATGCTCATCGACCCGGTACATGGAATGGCTGGTGTAAAGAACGGGCTGATTCTGTGGTACGACAGAGTCCTTCCTTCCCTGCTGCCATTTTCCATTATTTCCTATATCCTTGTAGCGACCAACAACCTGTCCTTTTTTAGCAGGATTCTGCATCCTTTTATCAAAAGGCTGATTCCGGTATCTCCGGCAGGCGTCTATCCGCTCTTAGCCGGATTCCTGTTCGGATTCCCTTTAGGAAGCAAGATTGTAAGTCACCTTTTTGAAACGGGACAGCTCTGTAAAAAAGAAGCACGAATTCTGCTCTCCGTCAGCAACAATATCAGTCCGGTCTTTATTACCGGCTATATGGTACATCAGTGCATTGGAAACGATTGCTATATGCTTCCTTCCCTGTTCTGTATCTACTTTCCTCCCTTAGCCTTTGGAGCTATTTGGCTTCGCCGCAATAAAACAGACCAACCCTATAAAAAAAATGAGGCATCAAGATCTCAAATTACCTTTAAAATCATTGATGCCGGAATTATGAACGGTTTTGAAACCCTGCTCAAACTCTGCGGTTATATTGTGATTTTCTCTATCCTTTGTCAGCCTCTGATTCTGTTGCAGAATAAGGTTCCGCTTCTCGCACTTGGCATCAGCGGTTTGTTAGAAATTACCAACGGTGTTTCCTATATCGGAAACTGTCATTTGAAGACCTCTGTGATGTTTCTTCTATGCAATACGTTTACTGCCTTCGGCGGTCTTAGCGGAATTGCACAGACGAGTTCTATGATTTCCGATACCTCACTGAAAATAAATTCCTATGTGAAAGATAAGTTCTGTTTCTCATTGGGAACTTTCATCCTGAGTCTTCTCTATCTTCTTATAACCGGCTTCTAAAGCATATCAGCAGTTACTTCTATCTCCGGCAGTTCTTCCTCCTCTGCCTTTTTTTCTGCTGTCTCTTCCCCTGCAGTCTCTCTTTCTACCTGGGCAGGTGCTAACTCTGCACGATTTGCAGTCACCACATCTAAAAATCCCTGTAAGGTATTTAACAGACTGTCACTTCTTGCCTTAGAAGTATCAATCGCATGTGTAATGCTCTCTTCTAAGTTCCTTAACATATCATCTGTATAACTGATTGCACCCATACGGATATTATTCGCATCATTGGTTGCATTATCGAGAATCTCCTGAGCCTGCTTTGTGGCAATCATAACCACCTCATTTGCCTGTGCATACGCCTGCTGCATAATCTGGTGTTCACTTACTAACTCATCTGTCTTAACCTGTGCCTGTGCAATAATTGCCTCTGCTTTTGCCTTCGCATCTGCTAAGATTGCTTCCTGATTGCTGATAATCTTTTGATAACGTTTGATTTCCTCCGGTGTCTTCATACGCAGCTCTGTTAAAAGCTCATCAATTTCATCCCGGTTCACAACAATCTTTGTACTGGAGAAATTGTGCGGCTTACAGCTGTCAATATAGTCTTCCATCTCATCAATAATCTGTTCAATCTTACTGCTCATGGTTTCACCCCTTATTTTTTAATATTGTATTTCTCATAAATCCTATCTATAAACTGTTCCGGAACAAACTTGGAAATATCTCCACCATAGGAGGCAAATTCCTTTACAATGGTAGAACTCAGATAGGAATATTTCAGATTCGTTGTCAAAAATATGGTCTCAATATCCGTATTCTGTACATGATTTGACTGGGCAATCTGAAGCTCGTATTCAAAATCTGTTACTGCACGCAGTCCCCTCACAATAATACTGGCATCAATTTCACGCATATAATCCACTAAAAGACCGTCAAAAGAGGCTACCTTTACATTCGGTAAATCTTTTGTCAGTTCTTCTAACATACTAACACGTTCCTCAACTGAAAACAACGATTTTTTTGCACTATTATTCAAAACTCCTACTACTAATTCGTCTACAATTTTCGATGAACGGAGAATGATGTCTGCATGTCCCTTCGTTACCGGATCAAAACTGCCCGGATAAATAGCTCTTCTCATCCTATTCCTCTTTCTGACCATCGTTTTTACGTAAAAACAGATGTACATTCGTCTTGTATTTTTTTATTTTCTCTATGGAAAATCCCAATTCTGCCACATAATCAAAAGATGTGCGGTCTGAGGCTTCCACAATAATAAGGCTGTCCTCATGAATTAAATCCGAATCAGACAGACGAGTTAGCACTTCCTTTTCTAATAGCTGGTTATAGGGAGGGTCCATAAAAATAATATCAAATACCTTCTGTCCTTCTAACCTCTGCAATGCTGACATTACATCCATTTTCAAAAGCTGTGTCTGCTCTGTAAACTTTGTAAATCGAATGTTTTCTTCAATACATGCTGCCGCTGCCTTTGCATTTTCTACAAAAACAGCTTCAGAGGCACCTCTGCTGACTGCCTCTAATCCGATTCCTCCACTGCCTGCAAACAAATCTAAAAAAACAGCTCCCGGAACCTCTCTTTGTATCACATTAAAAAGTGTCTCTTTGATTCTGTCCGTAGTGGGTCTTGTATCCTTTCCCGCCATCGTCTTAAGAGGAAGACTTCTTGCAGTTCCCGCTATGATTCTCATGTCATATTTTCCTCCATAAGCATTTCATTTAACAAGGTAAACGCCCGCTCCACCGCCTGCCTGCGAATCATAGAACGGTCTCCGTTTCCAAGCATTCTTACCACCCTTGTTTTCCCGAGACAGTAACAGCCAAGATAGACCTCACCTACCGGATGTTCCTTCGTCCCGCCATCCGGTCCTGCTACACCGGTAGAAGAAAGTGCAATATCTGCCCCTGCCTCTCTTGCAGCTCCCTGTGCCATTTCCCTTGCCGTCTGTTCACTGACTGCTCCGTAATTAAAAATCGTCTCATGGGAAACACCTAAGAGTTTTTCCTTTGCCTCATTAGAATAGGTTACATATCCCTCTTGATAGATTTCTGACACTCCCGGAAAATCTATAATAGCTGAAGCAAGCAACCCTCCGGTACAGGATTCCGCGGTGGTTATTGTTAATTTTTTGTCAATTAATAGTTCTATAATTCCCTTGATATCTGTTTTCATTTATATTTCTACTTCTGCTCTTTTAAAACATCCTTATTTTTTATAATATAATCTAACAGTGAAACAACGGTAAGAATCAATGCTACATAAATCAGGATATTTTCTAATATTCCAAAATAGTAATTGTCAAAATCCAAAATCAACGCAATAATCATAAGCATCTGGAAAGTAGTCTTGAATTTGCCCCAGTAACTTGCAGCAATGACTACACCGTTATCAGAAGCTACTAACCGGAATCCGCTGATAATGAATTCTCTTGCAATGATAATAATTACAATCCATGCTGCCAGCTTTTTAGTCTCTACCAAACAAATCATGGCAGAGCAGACTAAAAGTTTATCCGCTAACGGGTCCATGAACTTTCCGAAGTTCGTTACAAGGTTATATTTTCTTGCAATCTTGCCGTCTGCTAAATCCGTGAGACTCGCAACAATAAAGATTGCCGTTGCAATATATTTTCCATATCCCGGAAAATACGGTGCTAATAAGAAAAACACAAAAAATGGAATTAATATTACTCGAAAAATTGTCAATTTATTTGGTAAATTCATAGTACCTCTCCTATCAAATCATACTCGTAAGCTCCGGTTATCCGAACCTTAACAAAATCACCACTCATCAATGCCGCATCTGTATCAATGAAGATATAGCCGTCAATATCCGGTGCATCCCGATAGGTTCTTCCCACATAAGTATTCTCGCCGGATACCTGTCCCTCTATCATACAATAGAGTTCTCTTCCTATCATCTTCTCGTTGGCATCTATGATAATCTCTTCCTGAAGTTCCATAACCTCCTGCTGCCACTTCTGTTTTACTTCCTCCTCTATCTGATTCGGAAAACTTTCCGCCGGTGTATCTTCCTCCGGGGAGTAAGTAAAGGCTCCAAGACGGTCAAATTCCATTTCATTGATAAAATACATCAATTCTTCATGGTCTGATTCCGTCTCTCCCGGAAATCCACAGATTAAAGTGGTACGAAGTGCAATATCCGGTATCTCTTTTCTAAGCTTTGCAACAATATCTCTCAAATCTTTTTGGGATGTCTTTCTTCCCATCCGTTTTAAAACATCATCACTGGCATGCTGAATCGGTAAATCCAGATAATGACAGACCTTATCATTTCTCTTGATGGATTCGATTAATTCATCGTAAATCTCTTCCGGATAGCAATAAAGAATCCGAATCCAGTAGATACCTTCAATCTTATTCAATTCATCTAAGAGTCTGTGCAGAGATTTCTCTCCATATAAATCCACGCCGTAAAGAGTAGTCTCCTGTGCAACAAGAATCAGTTCCCTGACCCCCTGTGCCGCTAACTCTTTTGCTGACGCAATCAACTCTTCCATCGGGACACTGCGGTAATTGCCGCGAATCTTTGGAATAATACAGTAGGTACAGTGCTTGTTACAGCCTTCCGCAATCTTTAGATGTGCATAGTGCCCGCCTGTGGTAAGGGTTCTTTTGGCACGGACATTTGGCAGTCCCTCTAAGGTTTTGAAATTCTCGTAAGTATTTCCCTCTAAAACCTGCTTCACCGCTTCTGCAATCGCATCATAAGAATTCGTTCCAAGGATGGCGTCCACCTGTGGAATCTCCTCTTCGATTTCCTTCTGATAACGCTGTGCAAGACATCCGGTTACTAACAATGCCTTGCAGCTTCCCTGCTCCTTGTATTCCGCCATTTCTAAAATGGTATTGATGCTCTCTTCCTTTGCGTCATTGATAAAACAGCAGGTATTGATAATAATAATATCTGCCTCTGTCTCATCATCGGTAAAAGAATAGCCGTTTTCTCCTAAGATACCAAGCATGTATTCCGTATCTACAAGATTCTTATCGCATCCTAAAGATATAAACAGAACTTTTCTCATATCTACTCTTCTTCCTCTGTCTCCTCGCCGACAATCTTAACCTTTCCCTGATACAGCTCCTGTACTGCGGTAGACAGCGGTTTTTTGCCCTCATCATCAATTAACGGCTCATCTCCTGCAATAATCTGTCTTGCACGTTTTGATGCTGCAATCACGATAGAATAGCGGCTGTTTACCACCGGTTCTTCTCCAATTTCTACGTCACTGTTCATTACTTTCATTAAATCTACATAAGATGGATGTATCATATCTAATTCTCTCCTTTCGAAAACCCATTTAATTCACTGCGCATCTGCTCGATTGCTGCTAAATTTCTTGTGATACGCATATGTTCGTTGTTAATAATCTGATGTACTTCTTCCACACATTCTGCTAAATCGTCGTTTATAACCAGATAGTCATAATTTTCGATTCCCTGTGCTTCCTCCACGGCTCTTGACAGACGTTTTTCAATCGTTGCCATGTCTTCGGTTCCTCTTCCCACCAGACGTTCCTTTAAAATCTGTGCAGACGGCGGTGTTACAAACAGCAAGACCGTCTCCGGGAATCGCTCTTTTATTTTTAAAGCACCCTGTATCTCTATTTCTAAGATTACATCTTTTCCGGCAGCAAGCTGACTTTCCACATATGCCCGGGGTGTGCCGTAATAATTGCCCACATACTGTGCATATTCTACCAAATCGCCATCTTCTATCATCTGCTCGAATTCTTCCGTAGTCTTAAAGAAATATTCCACTCCCTCTCTTTCTCCATCTCTTGGCAATCTTGTCGTCGCTGAGATAGAAAGGGCGTAGTTATCAGGATACTTATTCAAAAGTTCCTTCATTATCGTTCCCTTTCCTGAACCAGAAAAACCGGAAACCACAATTAAAATTCCCTTTTTGTCTAAAACCATTGTATTTTCCTCACTTCATTACTCAATGTTTTGAATCTGTTCTCTTACCTTTTCAATATCCGTCTTAAGATTGATTCCGGTATCGGAAATGGCAAGGTCGTTTGCTTTCGAGAGAATCGTATTCGCCTCTCTGTTCATCTCCTGGGCAATGAAGTCTAACTTTCTTCCTATACTGCCGCCTTCGTCTAAAGCATCCTTTGTAGCTTTGATATGACTTCGCAGACGGACGGTCTCTTCATCTACACAGATTTTATCCGCATAAATCGTTACCTCTGCCGCAATCCTGCTATCCTCTATCTGGGTATCTTCTAACAGTTCTTTCACCTTTGCTTCAAGTCTACCCCTGTATTCTGCTAAAATCTGTGGTGAACGTTCCTCGATAAAGTCCACATAGGTAAGCATGCCTTCTAATTTTTCACACAGATCCTTCTTTAAATTCTCTCCCTCTGTGATTCTCGAAGATACGAACTGTTCACTGGCACTGCGTAACGCCTTTTCTAAGACTGCCCAGAGCTCTTTTTCATCCACACTCTGTTCTTCCATGGTCAGTACTTCCGGATACCTCGAAAGTGAGCTGACATTCACATCGTTTTCTAATCCAAACTGCTCTGCCATGGCATTTAGATGCATCATATATTCCCGTGCCAGCTCTTTGTTATACTTCAAAGAGTAATTATCCTCATTGTAATCTTCATAGCTGATGAATACATCTACTTTTCCACGCTGTATGTACTCTTTTAAAAGATTGCGGATAGCACTCTCGAAAAAGCTGAGTTTTTTCGGCATCTTGATATTCACATCCAAATAGCGGTGATTGACGGATTTCATCTCAACTGTGAACTTACGGTTTCCCTCTAAAATCTCCGCCCTGCCAAAGCCGGTCATGCTTTTAATCATAATAGCCTCCTGTCTTCTTTCTGCTATGCATATCTCTATCCTCCTTAATACCTGTATGCATAGATACTTTATTATAAACAAAAAAGGTGAATCCGTCAAATGTTAATGCTTTTTCTTGACATTTCTTCTTTCAAAGATTACGCTTATATTCAGTATTTCACATACCAGTTTTAAAATATAGATGAATAGAACAACAGGAGGCTTTTATGGCTTTTGACGGAATTACGATTGCCAATATCGTACACGAATTAAATGAAACGATTTTAAATGGAAGAATTGCAAAGATTGCACAGCCGGAACGGGAAGAACTGCTCTTAACCATTAAGGGCGGCAATGTAAAACAAACCCGGTTATTCATCTCTGCTTCCGCTTCTCTTCCTCTTTTATATTTAACCGAAGAAAACAAGCCAAGTCCGATGAATGCACCGAATTTCTGCATGCTTTTGCGTAAGCATATTGCCAATGGTAAAATTACAAAGATTTTTCAGCCGGAAATGGAGCGTATTATCCGGTTTGAAATTGAGCATTTAGATGACTTAGGGGACCTTTGCACCAAATCCCTTATCATCGAAATTATGGGAAAACACAGCAATATTATTTTCTGTGATGAAAACGACAGAATCATTGACAGTATCAAGCATATCTCCGCCCAGATCAGTTCTGTCCGTGAGGTTTTACCGGGCAGAGATTACTTCATTCCAAAGACAAGTGAAAAATACAACCCCCTGACGGAAAACAGAGAACATTTTTTAGCAGAGATTGCAGAAAAACCAATGTCTGTTGCAAAGGCAATCTATTCTTCTTATACGGGAATCAGCCCCCTGACGGCAGGCGAAATCTGTTATCGTGCTTCCATTGACGCCGATGCTTCCCTCGCCTCGTTAAGTGAAGATGAAAAACTGCATTTAGCAAATAATTTTCTGTGGTATATGGAAGATACGTCTTTCGGACAGTTTGCTCCTAATATCGTAATGCGTGGAAAAGAACCGGTAGAATACTCTGCCTTTGCCTTAAAACAATATGAAGAATTAGACGCTGTTTCCTATGATTCTATCTCCCAGGTGCTTGAGACCTTTTATGCCGCAAAAAATGTCTATACGAATATGCGACAAAAATCCTCTGATTTACGGCGTATCGTAGGCACTGCTCTTGACCGTAACCGCAAGAAATATGACTTGCAGAAAAAACAGTTAAAAGATACTGAAAAACGTGATAAATATAAAGTCTACGGAGAACTTCTGAACACCTACGGCTACAGTGTTAAGGAGGGGGCTAAGAGCATGGAGGCTCTGAACTATTACACTAACGAAATGATTACCATTCCTTTAGACCCACAGCTTAGTGCAACAGACAACGCCAAAAAATATTTTGACCGATATAATAAATTAAAACGTACCTATCAGGCATTGACAGAACGGATTGAAGAGACTTCTAATGAAATTCTCCATTTAGACTCCATCGCCACCGCTTTAGACATTGCTTCTAATGAGGATGACCTAGCACAGATTAAGGATGAACTGATTGCCTATGGCTATATCAAAAAACACGGTGGAAAGAAAAAACGCAGTACAAAGAGCAAACCCTTCCATTATATTTCTTCTGACGGATATGATATCTATGTTGGGAAAAACAATTATCAAAACGACGAACTTACCTTTAAATTTGCCACCGGAAACGACTGGTGGTTTCATGCAAAAAATATGCCGGGGTCTCATGTGATTGTAAAAACGAATGGAGACGAACTTCCTGACCGTACCTTTGAGGAAGCCGGCAGACTAGCGGCTTATTATTCTCGTGGCAAAGAAGCCGGCAAGGTTGAAATTGATTATCTTGAAAAGAAAAATGTAAAAAAACCGAATGGTTCAGCACCGGGATTTGTCATCTATTATACGAATTATTCCATGGTGTGTGATACGGATATTTCCGGAATAACATTAAAGGAGAGCTGATGTTGCTCTCCTTTTTTCATCTTATTCTGTTCTATTCCTTTGATAAAATTCCATATTCCTGATACAATTTTTCTCTGTACTCTGTATCATCTAATACCCTTTCTAAATCGGCAATCCGATTATCCGCAAGTAGTTTTTTATTCAGGATTGCAAATCGTGCTTCTCCCTGTTCTATCCCCTGTTCTAGACCTTCTTCCTTACCTAATCGAAACTCATCCTTTCGGATATCCGCGATGACAAGTTCTTCATTATATTCAAAGATACTCACTTCCACTGCCTCCTTTCGATTTTTCGTCAGGAAATCTGCTAAAATTCCTTCCCGGATACATTCCTGTATCGCTATCTCTACTGCCTCTTCTAACGGCATCTCTGCTGCATATTTTCTGATACGCCCTACATAAAGCATATATTCCTTTAACGTTCTGCACTGCTCTAAAAGTTCTACATTCTTCCCTTCGTTGATATTCAAAACCGTTACCACCAGTTCTAAATCCGGGTCATCTGCGGCACTCTCAAAAGCATCCGACAACCGCAGATATTTTCTCTCCGGCTGATTCTCCCTTCCGTTATAGAATACGATAAACCCCGGTGTCGGAATTTTCACAAGACTCTTTCTATAAAGGGTATTACT
>JBJELL010000162.1:0-2741 GCA_051879115.1 Lachnospiraceae bacterium | reverse complement strand
TACGATGAACGGAAAGGACGGAAAGCCGTTTAAGACCCGTGAGGGTGGTGTGATGCGTCTTGAGATGTTAATGAATAACATCAATGAAAAGATGTTTGAAAAGATTACCGAGAATCATACCATGGAAGAAAAGGAAGCAGAAGAGACATCTAAGATGGTTGCCTTAGCCGCTATTAAATATGGAGACTTAAGCAATCAGGCATCAAAAGACTATATCTTTGATGTAGACAGATTTACTTCTTTTGAGGGAAATACCGGACCTTACATTTTATATACGATTGTGCGAATCAAATCCATTCTTGCAAAATATGAAGAGTCTGGAAAGAGTGCAAAAGATGCCGTAATTCTTCCGGCACATTCCGACAGTGAGAAAGCATTGATGTTAGAGATTGCAAAATTCAACGCTGTTATGGAGAATGCCTATGAGGAGACTGCACCTCATAAGATTTGTTCTTACATTTATGACTTATCTAACGCATTCAATCATTTCTATCATGAGACAAAAATCATGGCAGAAGAAGACGAGCAGGTTCAGGCAGGATATATCCGTCTCTTAGAACTGACAAAATCGGTATTAGAGACCTGTATTGATTTACTTGGATTTGAAGCACCGGAGAAGATGTAAGAATCCACAGAGTAAAAATATCAGATAGAAAAAGGACGGGCGAATATGAGAGAACAGCTTACGAAAAGCGACGTACAAAAGATTGAAGAGGAAATTGAATACCGCAAATTAGTGCTTCGCAAAGAACTGATAGAGTCTGTCAAAGAAGCAAGGGCACAGGGAGATTTAAGTGAGAACTTTGAGTACCATGCGGCAAAAAAGGAAAAGAATAAAAATGAAAGCCGCATCCGCTATTTAGAGAGAATGTTAAAGACGGCAACTGTGATTTCCGATGATTCTAAGGAAGATGAGGTCGGATTGAACAACAAGGTAACCGTCTATTTTGAGGATGACGATGAGACAGAGGTATATAAGTTAGTAACCAGTGTCCGCGGCAATTCTCTAAAGAATTACATCAGCATTGAGTCTCCCATTGGAAAAGCCATTAAGGGAGCGAAGGTCGGTGACCGTGTCTACGTGAAAATCAGCGACAGTGCAGGATATTATCTCGTGATTAAAGAGATTGAAAAATCCACGGATGAAGATGAGGATAGTATCAGAAAGTATTAGGGAAAGCAGTATGAGAATTGATATTAAAGATTTTGCAAAAATTGAAGAAGCATCTATAAAAGTAGATGGGATTACTGTGATTGCAGGAGAAAACAATACCGGAAAAAGTACGGTTGGAAAGATTCTCTTTGCACTGTTCAATTCTACTGTTAATATGGAGGAGCGTGTTCTTGAGTATCGTAGGAGCAGAATCTCTGTCATAATAAGAAGAGGCGTAGATGAGATTCAGAATTTATCGGAGGACAAGGGAAACATCTGGGAAAAGAGAAAACCCATCTCTCCGAAATTATTAAACCGCTCGATAAATGAGATATTGAATTTAGACAGTGAGAAAAAAATCTATACGGAACTGGTAGACTATCTGGTAAATATGGGAGTATTTAAGCCTGTGGATGAAATTATGGATAGAGTAAAGGAGCTTGCAGGGCAGATACACACAGTTCTACAGACCGAAGAACCCAAAATATATGCCTTTATTATTCAAGATTATTTTGGAAAAGTGTTTCATGATCAGGTCAATAATATCTATGAGCCGGAGTGTGAAGCCATTGTCGATGTATGCATACGGAACAGCCAGCATTTAGAGTTGGGATTTAAGAATCAGAAATGTGAGATTAAAAGAATGGAATTTGCCACAAACCATGAGGCGGTATATATTGACTCTCCGTTTTTGTTAGATCAGATGAATGATTACTGGTACTATGCGGGAAATGAACAGGAAAATCTGTTGTTGAAAAAATTAGCAGTGGACAGCGAAGAGGAGATAGATCCCTTTGTGGAACTTGAAGCTGTAGAGAAGTTAGAAGAGATATTCCAAAAGTTTGATCAGGTATTTGAAGGACAGGTAATTAAGGACGAAGATGATGAATATAGGGTAAAATATCATGGTAAGACCTTAGATATCGGAAATTTGTCTACCGGAATCAAATCTTTTACCATTATACGAAGACTTTTAGAAAAAGGAGAACTTTGGGAAAAAGATGTTTTGATTTTAGACGAACCGGAAATCCATCTGCATCCACAGTGGCAGTTAATATATGCAGAAATCATTGTATTACTGGAAAAATATTTTGATTTAAGTATTGTGATTACAACGCACAGTCATTATTTTTTAGATGCCATAGAACTGTTTTCAGCAAAATATGGAATATCAGATAAAGTAAATTTCTATTTGTCTGATTCTAAAGAAGACAGGGCAACTTTCACGGATGTAACAAATCATTTAGAATTGATTTATCAAAAACTAGCACAGCCTTTGGATGAGTTAGACAACATCCGATATTCATAAAAGGGGAAGGTTATGATAAAAGAAGTATTTGATTCACTTCCAAAAGAACTACAGATGAAAAGAACTTTGAAAAAGGTTTCGGAAGATACAAAAAATGCAGAAGTTATGGTAGACAGTGAGTTAGAGGTTGTAGATTTTGATAAATTTTCCAGAATATATGCACATAATCAGAAAATACCTTGTCAGCCAAAGACCAATGATGCATTGTATGTTACAAAAGAGGGAAAATGGAAGGATGGTAAGGAACTTATACGGAATACATAAGCTAAAAGGTTATCT
>JBJELL010000161.1:0-2742 GCA_051879115.1 Lachnospiraceae bacterium | reverse complement strand
CGAAATGGCAGGTCTGTTACCCCTGCCATCGGTCCTAATATCAAATCATTTTCCAGTGTTACATTTCCTATTTTCAGTTCCGGCATTATCTTACACTCCGATTCTGTTTTTCATAAATCAGACGCATACCCTGCAAAGTCAGATTCGGGTCGTAGATATCAATGTATTTTGTCTCCGGTGCTATGATACTTCCCAGTCCTCCGGTTGCTACTACTTTGATTGGCTCCGGCATATCTGCCTCTTCTTTCATCTTCTTTATGATATATTCAGTCTGCCCAATCTGACCATATACCACACCTGCCTGCATACTGCTGATAGTCTCCTTTGCGAGAATACTTTCCGGTTTCTTTATCTCGATTTTTGGCAGCTTTGCCGCATCCTCCCAAAGTGCCTTTGCGGAAATACGGATTCCCGGTGCGGTAACTCCCGAAAGAAAGGCCCCATCCTTGTCCACTAAATCATAGGTGGTTGCCGTTCCAAAATCCACTACAATCACCGGACCTCCATATAATTCATATGCAGCCGCTGCATCTACGATACGGTCTGCTCCAATCTGTTTTGGATTCTCTGTCATAACACGGATTCCCGTCTTGATTCCCGCTTCTACAATAATCGGCTTAATGTTTAAGTATTTGATAATTGCACTGGTTAAAGAGTGCATTACATTTGGAACGACGGATGAAATAATGACATCCTTTACACTTTTTAACTGAATCCCATTCTGTAACAGTATACCGGACAATGCAATGGCATACTCGTCCGAGGTTCTTGCATGTTTGGTTGTCAGACGGAATGTCGTAATCAGTTCTTCTCTATCGAATACCCCTACTGTGATATTGGTATTTCCCACATCTACGGTTAACAGCATCTTTACTCCTCCTCAAAATCCTCTCCTAAGAAAAATACCTTGAAGTACATTTCTAAGGATTCTAATAATTCCCTCTTATCTTTTTGGAGCTGTTTTATCTTCAGTACACTTCCAATTTCATCATAGAGCAGATCCCCTTCATCTGCATCGGTACGAAACTGAAGGTTTCCCTCCTCGTCAAATATCAGTTCTAAGGTTCCTCCCACATCTTCGGTATACAAGACACACATGATTTTCAGCTCATCTTTGATACCTTCCGGGAGTCCTTCAAAATCTTCGCTTAAATAATATTTTTTACTATAGGCGCTTGAGCCGCACAATACAACTTCTTCCTGATACATGTCTTTCTCCCATCTTATACATATCCATAGAGTCCGCGCACAGATACCTCACCGGAAGAGACTAATTTTCTCGCTTCCCATGTATCTACAATCAGTTCACCCCTTGGAGTTATTCCCATCGCCTTTCCCTCAAAAGGTTCTTTCGGGTCTAATACGCGAACCTGTTTTTGCATATTTGCAAGTTTTTCATTATATTCTTTTACCAGTCCCTGCATGTCCTGAGTTTCCAAATAAATGGCATAGTATCTTTCAAAGGCTTCCCATACCGCCTCAATAATGGCAGCACGATTCTGCTTCTTACCGCTCTCAAGGTAGAGAGAGGTTGCCGTTTCCTTTATATCTTTCGGGAAGGCTTCATTTTGAACATTGATTCCGATACCAATTACGATATAGTTGATGTAATCTATCTGGGTACTCATTTCTGTCAAAATTCCGCAGACTTTTTTTCCATTGACTACGATATCGTTTGGCCACTTAATCTGACAATCTAAACCGGTTACTTTTTCAATGCCATCTGCTACTGCCATAGCTGATACCAATGTCAACATGGAGGCATTTTCCGGTTCAATCTCCGGCTTTAGGATGAGGGACATATAGATGGAAATTCCTTTTTCAGACTCCCAGCCCCGTCCTCTTCTGCCTCGTCCTCCGGTCTGCTCATCTGCCACAACGAGGGTTCCGTGTTCAGAACCTTCTTCTGCTAACTTTTTTGCTCTGGTATTGGTGGAATCAATGCTTTCAAAATAGTATATTTCTTTTCCGACCCACTCTGTATTTCTTACACTTTCTAACTCTGTCTGGCTTAAAATATCGGGAGATGATACGATGTGATACCCCTTATTCTGCACCGCTTCAATCTCGTAACCAGCCTCTTTTAACTGGTTAATGGCTTTCCATACCGCCGTTCTTGACACGCCAAACCGGTTGCACAGCTCCTGTCCGGACACATAGCCGTCGGTACTGCGCAGTGCTGCTAATATCTCTGATTTCAAGTTTACTCTCCTAATGTTGCAAGCATTACCGCTTTAATGGTATGCATCCTGTTCTCTGCTTCATCAAATACCACAGACTGAGCACTTTCAAACACCTCGTCTGTAACTTCCATTTCGGAAATTCCGAATTTCTCATGGATTTCTTTTCCAATCTTTGTCTTTAAATCATGGAATGCCGGCAAACAGTGCATGAAAATGGCACTCTCTTTTGCGTTTTTCATAGCTTCTGCATTCACCTGATACGGCATGAGTTCCCGAATTCGTTCTTCCCATACCTCGTCCGGCTCTCCCATAGATACCCATACATCTGTATAGATGACATCTGCATCTTTGGTTCCTTCTTCTACACTCTCTGTAAGCGTAATGCTTCCCCCTGTCTGTGCTGCCACTTCTTTACAATAGTCTACTAATTCCTGCTCCGGAAAATAGTTCTTCGAGGTACATGCCACGAAATGCATTCCTAACTTTGCACAGGTTACCATCAGGGAATTTCCCATATTGTAACGGGCATCGCCCATGTATACCAGTTTTAAACCTTTTA
>JBJELL010000160.1:0-2744 GCA_051879115.1 Lachnospiraceae bacterium | reverse complement strand
GACTTCTTATGAAAATCATGTCGAATCTGAAACAGACACACAATTTGATAACAAAGACATAGTCCCTGAAATTATAGCAATGTACATATAGATTCTGCCGTGTTAATCAGGAATGCGAAGTACCTGACCGATATAGATAAGACTCGGATCGGCAATACCATTGAGAGAAACCAGTGCAGGGACCGTAGTAAGGAAGCGTCTTGCAATTTCCCAGAGGCTGTCTCCCGGTCTTACAATGTATTCGACAGTGGTTCTGCCACCGGAAGGTATGTTATTTTCATTTAATGATGTCAGAATACCGTCTTTAAATAGATTCATATCTACATTCCCCTGAATACCTGGTACTTCACCGGTATCGGAATACTGGTATCCCGTCCAGCTTTCCCAGACGATAATATCAGACGGGAATTCGTCGCGTCTGCTGTAGTCAGCAAGCCAGAGAGGAAATTTTGCAAAACGGTCATCCCAAATGCTCTGGGCAGAGTAGGCATCGCTGTAAATCATGGGTGTGACACCACTTAGTCTTTCTAATTCTTCTAAAAAGGCAAGACCAATGGCGTTGATATCTTCACGCTCTAATCCGTCAAAATTTTCATAATCCATAGCAGGACGTGCCTGAACAGATTTGTCTTTGATTAAATTGTGAAATTCTCTTGCCTGTAATCTTGCTTCATTCGTAGTAAGGGCAGTCGCATAATAATAAAAACCGATAATCAGACCGGCTCTTTTTGCACGTTCATAATTCCTTTGGAAATTAGGGTCGGTAAGCGTTCCGCCTTCGCCGGCTTTGATATAGACGACATCGATGCCGGAAGTTTTGACACGATTGAAATCAATATTTCCCTGATGACTGCTCACATCAATGCCATTGTAGATTTTCTCGTCTTGTGTAAAAGTAATGGTATTATTAGACATAAGGAATCTCCTTTCTCACTGTGATTATTATATGAAAGGAAATACGATTTGTTCCCATAAGCAATAAAAATAACAGGTCAAAAATAGGAGAAATATGTTGACTTTTAAAAAAAAGGTGCTATTATAATAATAGTAATAATTACTGAAATTGAGTCATAGGAGGAATTAAAATGAATTTAAAAGGAACAAAAACAGAAGCAAACTTACAGACAGCATTTGCAGGAGAGTCTATGGCAAGAAATAAATATACATATTTCGCATCCAAAGCTAAGAAAGACGGTTATGTGCAGATTGCTAATATTTTTGAAGAGACAGCAGCAAATGAAAAAGAGCATGCTAAAATGTGGTATAAATTATTAAACGGCGGTTCTGTTGGAAGCACCATTGAGAATTTAAAAGAAGCAGCAGAAGGCGAGAACTACGAGTGGACAGATATGTATGATCAGTTCGCAAAAGAAGCAAAAGAAGAAGGATTTACCGAAATTGCAGCTTTATTTGAAGGCGTTGCAGCAATCGAGAAAGAGCATGAAGAAAGATATCGTAAACTCTTAGCAAATATTGAAGGAGATATGGTATTTTCTAAAGATGGAGATGTAATTTGGCAGTGTGCAAACTGTGGACACATCTGTGTAGGTAAGAAAGCTCCGGAAGTATGTCCGGTATGTAATCACCCACAGGCACATTTCCAGGTAAAGGCTGAGAATTACTAAGAAATAGAAAAATAACGTAAGGTAGGAGATGCTGATAGCGGCATCTCCTTTTTTGATTGGTATTTAGAATTTTTCTAAAAAGTTTTAGAAATGGGAAAATTAATTTTAGGATTTTCTTTGATTATCTATGAGGGTATGATACAATTTTTATAATTAACTTTACTATACATAAAGTTATCTGAAGTTAAGGAGATGGACTATGAAAATTAATACACTGGAACTAAAAAACTTTAAAGCATTAAGTCATGTATGTATGGATTTAGAAGGAAAAAGTGCAATTTTATTTGGTGTAAATGGAACGGGAAAATCATCTGTTTTAAAAAGTATAAATCTTCTATATGCAAATATTATCAATCAAATTGTAAATCGTAAAGAGTTAAAGCAATCGTATGCTTTGACGTTAGAAGATATTCAATATGGAAAGTCGGAAACTAATATTTCTGCTGAATTTATTTTAGAAGGAGAAATAATTCCATATAGCAGGACGATGGTAAGAAAAAGTGGAAAGAAGACTCATAATATTAAAAATTTAAAGAAAATTGTTGAGTCTTTTCAAGATAAATATTTTTCAGATGAAGATCAGGATAATATACCGATATTTGTAAATTATGGAACAAATCGTCTGGTGCTGGATATTCCATTAAGAATTCGTACACATCATGAATTTGATATATATTCTGCATTTGAGAAGGCAATTGAGAATCGAATAGACTTTAGGACTTTTTTTGAGTGGTATAGGGATCAGGAAGATTATGAAAATCATTGTAAAGTAGAAAAAGCAGACTTAAATTATAAAGATAGATCGTTAGAGGCAGTAAGAAAGGCTGTTATGGTAATGCTTAAAGATTGTGATAATTTAAGGGTATCTAGAAAACCAAGGCTGGAAATGAAAATAGATAAACAAGGTATAGGATTAAATGTATCCCAGCTTTCGGATGGAGAAAAATGTACAATGGCACTCTTTGGAGATTTGGCAAGAAGGCTTACAATTGCAAACCCTAATATGGAAAATCCATTATTGGGTGAAGGTGTGGTTTTAATTGATGAAGTGGAACTTCATATGCACCCTTCATGGCAGAGAGAAATACTAAAGAAATTGAAAAATACATTTCCAAATAT
>JBJELL010000159.1:0-2748 GCA_051879115.1 Lachnospiraceae bacterium | reverse complement strand
ATTTCACATGGCAGCACTGGCAGATATTGTTCCGTCTATTCAAAAACCCTGGGAATATTATTCATCCAATGTACTGGGAACTTACAATGTCGTAGAATGTGCAAGAGATGCGGGAATTAAAAAGCTAGTATATGCGGCATCTTCTTCCTGCTATGGAATCCCGGACAATTACCCAACGGATGAACACGCTGAGATTCGTCCGCAGTATCCTTATGCATTAACGAAACGTTTGGGAGAAGAAACGGTGCTTCACTGGGGACAGGTCTATGGTCTTCCGGTAATTACACTGCGTCTGTTTAATGTCTATGGAACGCGTTCTAGAACATCCGGTACCTATGGTGCTGTATTTGGAGTATTCTTAGCACAGAAACTGGCGGGAAAGCCGTTTACTGTGGTAGGAACAGGAGAGCAGACTAGAGACTTTACCTATGTAACAGATGTGGCAGACGCATTTTATATAGCAGCTATGTCAGATATTGTAAATCAGACGTTTAATGTGGGAAGCGGTGGAACTTATTCTGTGAACCGTCTCTGTGAACTGTTAGGAGGAGAAGTGGTACATATTCCAAAGCGTCCGGGAGAACCGGATTGTACCTTTGCTGATACCACAAAAATAGAGAAAATGCTCGGATGGAAAGCAAAAGTATCTTTAGAAGAAGGTGTGCAGAAGATATTGGATAATATTGATTACTGGAGAGAAGCTCCGGTGTGGACACCTGACAGTATAGGAGAGGCAACGAAAGACTGGTTTAAGTATCTTGGAAAATAGTTACATGAAATAGTTTTAGCCAACAGAGTTCTGGATGAACTGTGGAAATTCAAGGAGGAATAAGTATGTATACAGATTATTTAAAAGAATTGATACAGCACTTAGAAGCTACAAAAGTATATGATGCAGATGGAAAAGCATATGTAGATTATGAAACAGCAATGGAAGAGTTGGTGGAACTTTTTTCCGATATTAAAAGAGCGGGAAAACAGGTATTTTTCATAGGAAATGGCGGTAGTGCCGGAATAGCCAGCCATATGACAGCAGACTTCATGAAAAATGGAGGAATGAAGACCTACAGCCTTTATGACAATTCACTGACAACCTGTATGGGAAATGATTATGGTTATGAATATATTTTCTCAAGACCTTTGGGATTTTTAGGAAATACAGGAGATTTGTTGGTGGCAATCAGCAGTTCCGGTAATTCTCAGAATATAGTCAATGCCATTGATGTGGCACTAAAAAAAGATATGAAAGTTCTGACCTTGTCAGGATTTAAAGAGGATAATCGGATTAAGAGTATGGGAACTTATAATCTTCATGTCCCAGTCTGCCATTACGGAATGGTGGAATCTATTCATAACCTGATTTTACAGCAAATTGTAGACACGATTCTGAAAAGAGACGGAGAATGTCTGTAATGCAAGAACTAAAGAACAAGGCAGTGTTTTTAGACCGTGATGGGGTCTTATGTGAAGATACAGACTATATCAGTTCCTTTAAAAAATTCCATATTTTTGAATTTGCTAGAGAAGCGGTAGAGTTGATTCATAAAAAGGGATACCTTGCAATCGTAATTACGAATCAGTCAGGAATAGCACGGGGATATTTCAAGGAGGAGATGCTCATAAATCTGAATCAATATTTAAAAGAAGTAACTGGTGTGGATGAGGTATATTACTGTCCACACCTGCCTCCTGATAAAGAGGAAATTCCACCATATCTGATTCATTGTCAATGTCGTAAACCACATACGGGAATGATACAAAAAGCAGCAGAAGATTATCAGATAGATTTATCACGGTCTTATATGGCAGGTGACCGGCAGAGTGATATACAGACGGGAAAAAATGCAGGACTTAAGACGGTATTTATATCTGGAAGAGAAAATCAGTTATCCTCAGATTATGTGTGCGATACACTTTTAGAATTTGCACAGAACTATCTTGAATAGAAAACAAAAAAGGGTAAGTTTGTAGCTATGGATAACCATATTTATAAAAAGGATATAGAAGAATGTATTACAGATGAAATTTTAAAAGATTTCAAAGCAGCAGTATCTTTCTATCAATTTCCGGAAAATCGAATCAAAATGATAAGGCGGCAATGGTACATCTGTACCTCGAAACCAATCCGTACTGGTCTGCCTCTTCATATTTGGGATATTCGTTAGGAGTTCGTATTAAACAGATGTTAGAAAGCATATAAGCGATTGTTGTTAAAGTCATTTTGAATGTGATAGAATATGTAGAAATAAAAATATTTTTTGAAAGGAATCACATGAAAATAGATGAAAGTCTTTCTTTTTTAAGAGAAAAAAAAGAGTGTTATTGCAGAAAAAGATTACACTTCTAAAAAAAGAATTGGATAGTCTACACTATATTATTCTATTCGGAAGTTATGCCAGAGGAGACGAAAAGGCGACGAGTGATTTTTGTGGAAGTGAGTCGTGAGGATGCCTTAGAATGTTTAGATTTGGTGGAAAAAATAGAACAAGAAGTGAAGCGGATTTTAGAAGAAGAAGCGGAATTAAGAAAAGAACAGAAGAAAAGAATAAATAATCTCAAAACATTTATTTTATAATAGTACTTAATATGAGGTGAAAAGTTGATAAGTGAACGTATTTTTGAATTGCTTAAAATAAGGGGAATAAGTCAGAAGAAATTTTTAGAAAACACATTCCTAAAAAATAATAATATCAATCAGTTTTGGGATTACAATACAAAAACTGATTGATATTATTGCCATATGGGGAT
>JBJELL010000158.1:0-2764 GCA_051879115.1 Lachnospiraceae bacterium | reverse complement strand
GAGGTCATTCCAAGTGCGGCAAACCAGTATAAAATCGTAGCACAGCTCTTAAACCGGGAAGATGTGGATACCATTTACGTCTGTACTGACTCGGGAAGGGAAGGAGAGTATATCTACCGTCTAGTGGAGCAGATGGCAGGTGTAAAGGGAAAGACGAGAAAAAGAGTCTGGATTGATTCTCAGACAGAAGAAGAGATTCTAAGAGGAATCAAAGAGGCAAAGGATTTGTCAGAGTATGATAATCTTTCTGATTCTGCCTATTTGCGGGCAAAGGAAGACTATCTGATGGGAATTAATTTTTCAAGGCTACTGACCTTAAAATACGGCAACAGCATAGCGAATTACCTCCATGAGAAATACACCGTTATCTCCGTGGGAAGAGTTATGACCTGTGTACAGGGGATGGTGGTGCGAAGAGAGCGAGAAATTCGTGATTTTGTAAAGACACCGTTTTACCGGGTGCAAAATACCATGGAGTTACAGGGAACCACTTTAGAAGGAGAGTGGAAAGCAGTAGAGGGAAGTGCTTATTACCAGTCGCCAAAGCTCTATAAAGAGAATGGTTTTTTGAAAAAAGAAGACGCAAAAGAACTGATGGCAGCCCTTTCGGAAAGTACAGAATTCCAGGAAAACGAAAATGAGCAGACCTATCAGAATACAGAGGGATTGACTGCGGCAGTAGAAAAGGTGGAAAAGAAAAAAGAGCAGAAAAAACCGCCGCTTTTATATAATTTAGCAGAGCTTCAAAATGACTGCTCTAAGTTCTTTAAAATCAGCCCGGATGAGACACTTCGCGTAGTACAGGAATTATACGAAAAGAAATTAGTAACCTATCCGAGAACGGATGCCAGAGTCTTGTCCACCGCGGTATCGAAGGAGATTACCAAGAATATCAAAGGTCTTATGAATATTCCGGGAGTGCGGAACTTTGCAGAGGAGATTCTGCAAAAGGAACTCTATAAGGGACTCGCTAAGACCAGATATGTCAATGACAAACAGATTACCGACCACTATGCCATTATTCCTACCGGACAGGGATTTGGTGCAATGAAGAGCTTAAAACCTCTTTCCGTTAAGGTCTACGAGGTCATTACCAGAAGATTCTTAGCCATCTTTTATCCGGCTGCAGTCTATCAAAAGATTGCACTCACCGCAAAAGTAAAAGATGAGCGTTTCTTTGCAAACTTCAAGGTGCTGGCAAATCCGGGATACTTACAGGTTATGGACTATTCCTTTTTTAAGAAAAAACAGGAAGAAAAAGAAGGGGAGACAGATATGGAGAAAGAAGATATCTGTGACAGCGACCTTTTAGAAAAGGTAGCGTCCCTGAAAAAAGGAGCAGAACTTCCGGTACGGCAGATGTTGATAAAAGAAGGAGAGACCACACCGCCAAAACGTTACAATTCCGGTTCTATCATCCTTGCGATGGAAAATGCCGGACAGCTTATTGAGGACGAGGAACTGAGAGCGCAGATCAAAGGAAGCGGAATCGGAACCTCCGCAACCAGGGCAGAAATCTTAAAGAAGCTGGTAAATAACAAGTATCTTGCCCTAAATAAAAAAACGCAGATTATTACGCCGACACTATTAGGGGAAATGATTTACGATGTAGTCAATGCCTCCATTCGTCCGCTGTTAAACCCGGAGTTGACGGCAAGCTGGGAAAAGGGACTGACCTACGTGGCGGAGGGAAGCCTTACGACAGAAGAATACATGGTAAAATTAGAAGGTTTTATCAAAAGAAGAACCGATGCGGTATTGAACTTACAGAATCAATATGCCTTACGAGCCTACTTTGACCATGCCGCAGGATATTATAAAAAAGAAACAACAAAACAGAGAGGAAAGAAGAATGAAAAAGTGCAAAATTGAAAATCTATACTCATTAAATGAAACTATCGCAGCAGATTTATTTAAAGGAGTGGACTATCCGTGGGAAGTTCTTCCGAAAATCAAAGACTTTATCGTAGAACTGGGAAATACACTGGATTCCTCTGTCTACGAAAAGCGTGGAGAGAATATCTGGGTGGCAAAGAGTGCAAAAATAGCACCCACAGCTTTCTTAAATGGTCCTTTAATAATTGATGAAGATGCTGAGATTAGACATTGTGCATTCATCAGAGGAAATGCTATCGTAGGAAAGGGATGTGTAGTTGGCAACTCCACAGAATTAAAAAATGTGGTTCTTTTCAACTCCGTTCAGGTTCCTCATTACAATTATGTGGGAGATTCCATTCTTGGATTCAAATCCCATATGGGAGCCGGTTCTATTACATCTAATGTAAAATCAGATAAAACACTTGTTGTAGTAAAAGACAATGGAGAAGAAATTAAAACAGGACTTAAAAAGTTTGGGGCGATGTTGGGAGACTATGTAGAGGTGGGATGTAATTCCGTACTCAATCCGGGAACCGTAATCGGAGCCCATACCAACGTCTATCCGCTTTCATCCGTAAGAGGTGTCGTACCGGCACACTCTATTTATAAGAACAAAAATGAAATAGCCCCAAAACAGGAATTGTAAGCAGAAAACGTAACAACTCAGCCACAGCCCGTAACATGGGATTGACGCACTCATTCTGTGCTGCTGCGGATATCAGTTATTGGAAGATGAAATTCATTTTGAATATATCATGGATTTTTTTGATAATATGTGGTATTCCGTTACCACCATACTAAAATTTCTAAGAGTATGTCTTTGTTATCTGTGATTATGTGTGTCTTTTCAACATTCAACAGATTTTCTAAGAAGTCCGTCTAAATG
>JBJELL010000157.1:0-12252 GCA_051879115.1 Lachnospiraceae bacterium | reverse complement strand
GAAGGTGTGCTACGATTTTAGAAAAATGTTTGCGGATCATGCCAATCCATACCGGGCAACAACAGCTTGTGAGCTGAAAATCTTCGGGGGAATGATGGTTTTCTACGAACTCTAAGGATTCTTTTAAGGTTAAAATATCGGCGAAGGCGGCAACTTCCACCATACCGGCAAATCCAATCTGCTTTAAGCAGGTACGGATTTTAGAGGGTGTGGCATCTTCTCCGAACTGCCCTACAAAGGCAGGAGCCATAAGAGCATAGACCGGATGTTCTTCTGTTTTTAGCAATTCGATAGCAGACACCGTATCTTTTGTAAAATCCAGATTTTCCCCTTTGCAGGCACGGATACATTCTGCACATCCTACACAGAGATTTGGATTAATCACTGCGTTTCCATCCTTTATTTCCATAGCGTGAAAAATGCAGGCAGAGACACAGGCAGGGTCTTTGCAGTCACAGTCCTGTCTTTTTAGAATCAGCGGGTGTTTTTCGGGGTGCAGGATGCAGTCTAACTGTCCTTTGCTGTACGCACCTTCTTCTAAATCCAGAGGTTTTCCCTCTGCTTTTGTGGAAATCACTTTTTTGTATAATTCTTCAAATGTCATGGGAGACTCCTTTCAAATATCCTGTTATTTCTCATTATGTAGCAGCAGTGTTTTCTGCAATGATACACAGTTCTAGTATTTGCAGAAAATTCAATTCTATGCTAATATGTCCTTTAGGTATGTCAAAATGACGATAAGTGAGGCGAAATATTTATGAAGTGGAACAAATTTACGATAAAGACAACAACAGAGGCAGAAGATTATTTAAGTGCCATGTTAGATGATATCGGAGTAGAGGGAATCGAAATCGAGGACAACGTTCCGCTGTCGAAGGAAGACCAGGCGGCAATGTTCATTGATTTTTTACCGGAGCTTCCAAAAGATGATGGAACAAGCTATGTCAGCTTTTATATTGATGCTGACAAGGATTATGAGGAAACACTAAAGCAGGTTACAGAGGGAATTGAAGAATGGCGTCAGTTCGTAGACATGGGAGAGGGAAAAATCATCCAGAGTGAGACCGAGGATATTGACTGGCAGAACAACTGGAAGCAGTTTTTTACATCATTTTCCATAGATGATATTTTAATCAAGCCAACCTGGGAAGAATTAAAAGAAGAGGATAAGACGAAGACTTTAATTGAGATTGACCCGGGCGTGTCCTTTGGAACAGGAAAGCATGAGACAACCCAGCTTTGTATCCGCCAGATTCGTAAGTACATGGAAAAGGATGCAAAGGTTTTAGATGTGGGATGCGGAAGTGGAATTCTTTCCATTGTTGCACTAAAACTTGGAGCCGGAGAAGTAGTGGGAACTGATATTGATAAGGATTGTATTACATCCACAGAAGAAAATCTAAAAGTGAATCATTTAGAGGATGCAAAGACCAGTTTCTATGTGGGAAACCTCATTGATGATACAGAACTTCAGGAAAAGGTAGGGGATAACCGCTATGATATCGTAGTGGCGAATATTTTAGCGGATGTGATTATTCCAATGGCACAGGTCATTCCGGCGAGATTAAAAGAAGATGGAATCTTTATTACCTCAGGAATTATTGACTTTAAAGAAGAAGAGGTCAAGAATGCTCTAGAAGATGCCGGTTTTCGGATTATCGAGACCAATTATCAGGGTGAGTGGGTAAATATTACAGCGAAAAAGAAATAGGATAGCAGGAGAATATATGCATCAGTTTTTTGTAGACGGCGGACAAATCGGAAAAGAATATATCACAATTACCGGAGAAGATGTAAAGCACATGAAAAACGTCCTTCGGATGAAACCGGGAGAAGAAGTGCGTATCAGTGATGGACAGGGAAGGGACTTTTTCTGCGAGATAGAAAGTGTTAATGCTAAGGAGGTCAGAGCGAGGATTTTAGAAAAACCTGCGGCAAATACAGAGCTTCCGAACCGTATCTTTTTATTTCAGGCACTTCCAAAAGGCGAGAGAATGGAATATGTCATTCAAAAGGCAGTAGAACTCGGTGTCTATGAGATTATTCCCGTAGAGATGAAATACTGTGTAGTAAGACTGGATGAGAAGAAAAAGGCAAAAAAGACAGAGCGGTGGCAGGCTATTGCAGAGAGTGCGGCAAAGCAGGCAAAGCGAAGCCTTATTCCGAAGATACATCCGGTTATGAGTTACAAAGAAGCCGTCGCCTATGCAAAAGAGTGCGATTACTGTCTGGTTCCCTATGAAAACGAAAAGGGAATGAGCGGAACGAAAGAAGTATTAAGACAATTAGAAACCGGAAAAGATATCAGCGTTATGATTGGACCGGAGGGAGGATTTGCCGAAGAAGAAATAGAACTGGTTCGTGAGGACATGGAGGTTATCTCTCTTGGACGGAGAATCTTAAGAACCGATACGGCAGCCATTACGGTTATGAGCATGCTGATGTTAGAGATAGAAATGAAAGAAGAAGAGTGATGGAAGCATATTTAGATAATTCTGCGACAACGAGATGTTCGGAGTCTGTCAGAGATATGATGGTAAAAGTTATGATGGAGGATTATGGAAATCCCTCATCGCTGCATTTAAAAGGTGTAAAGGCAGAAGAATATATCAAACAGGCAAAGGAAAGGATTGCAAAGACCTTAAAGGTAACGGAAAAGGAGATTCTCTTTACCTCCGGTGGAACGGAATCGAATAACCTTGCTATTATAGGAGGTGCCCTTGCAAACCAGCGGGCAGGAAAGCATCTGATTACCACTGCAGTGGAACATGCATCGGTGGCAGTGGTCATGAAATACTTAGAGGAACAGGGATTTGAAGTAACTTATCTTTCGGTAGATAAAAATGGTCTGATTTCTCTAGAGGAATTAGAAGCAGCAGTAAGGGAAGATACCATCTTAGTTTCCATGATGCAGATTAACAATGAGATAGGAGCCATAGAGCCGATTGAAAAAGCGGCAGAAATCATCAAAAGGAAAAATCCAAAGACCTTAGTTCATGTAGACGCTATCCAGTCCTATGGAAAATTGAGAATTTATCCGAAAAAAATGCAGATTGATATGCTTTCGGTCAGTGGACACAAACTGCATGGGCCAAAGGGCGTGGGCTTTTTATATATCAAGGACAAGACAAAAGTAAAACCTCTTATCTTAGGCGGAGGACAGCAAAAAGGGATGCGTTCCGGCACGGAAAATGTACCGGGGATTGCAGGACTTGGTGTAGCGTGTGAAGAAATCTATCGGGATTTTGATGCTAATATCGAACAGATGCGAAAGGTAAAACAGGCATTTTTACAGGGACTCGAAAACATCGAAGGAGTCCATGTGAACGGTCTTAGCGGTGAAGATTCGGCACCCCATATTGTCAGCGTCAGCTTTGAAGGAATCGATAAGAGTGAAGCACTTTTACATGCACTTGAGGATAAGGGAATCTATGTATCAGCAGGTTCTGCATGCTCCTCGAATAAACCGGCAGTCAGTGCCACCCTAAAAGCAATCGGAGTACCGGAAAAACTGTTGACAGCCACGCTACGGTTCAGTTTTTCTGTTCATACCACCGTAGAAGAAATAGAATATACCTTACAGGCATTAGAAGAACTTTTGCCATTTCTTAGAAAATACAGGAGCCACTAGGAAAAATACGAAAGGAAGTATTATGTATCAATCATTTTTAATCAAATATGCAGAGATTGCAATTAAGGGAAAAAACAGACATCTGTTTGAAGATGCGCTAGTATCCCATATCAGCCATGCTTTAAGAGAAGTAGAAGGGGAATTCAAAGTCAGAAAAGAACAGGGACGAATCTATGTAGAGGCATTATCGGATTATGACTATGATGAGACCATAGATGCCTTAAAGCACGTTTTCGGAATCGTGGGAATCTGTCCGGTTGTGATTCTAGAAGACAAGGGATTTGAAGAACTTGCCAAAGAGGTGACGGATTATATTGACAAAGTCTATACGGATAAAAATCTCACCTTTAAGGTAGACGCAAGACGTGCCAGAAAGAACTATCCAATGACATCGATGGAAATCAATGCAGAATTAGGCGGCAGGATTCTCGATGCATTCCCACAGATGCGTGTAGATGTCCACAATCCGGATGTGATGATTCATGTGGAAATCCGCAACCAGATTAATCTCTATTCTACAGAGATTGCAGGACCGGGAGGAATGCCGGTAGGAACCAACGGAAAGGCAATGCTTCTTTTATCCGGTGGAATTGACAGCCCGGTAGCAGGCTATATGATTTCCAAAAGAGGAGTAAAATTAGATGCAACCTACTTCCACGCACCGCCTTACACCAGTGAGCGTGCAAAGCAAAAGGTTGTGGATTTGGCAAAATTAGTAGCAAAATATGCAGGTCCGATAGATTTACATGTGGTGAATTTTACAGATATTCAGCTCTACATCTATGAGCAGTGCCCACATGAAGAACTTACTATTATCATGCGTCGTTACATGATGAAGATTGCAGAACATTTTGCAAAGGAGAGGAACTGTCTTGGACTGATTACAGGAGAGAGTATCGGTCAGGTAGCGAGTCAGACCATGCAGTCTCTTGCAGCAACCAATGATGTCTGTACACTTCCGGTATACCGTCCGCTGATAGGATTTGATAAGCAGGAAATTATTGAGATTTCTGAAAAGATAGACACCTACGAGACATCAATTCAGCCATTTGAAGACTGCTGTACGATATTCGTAGCGAAACATCCGGTTACAAAACCGAATCTGAATATTATTAAAAAATCAGAGTTGAGACTACAGGAAAAAATTGATGAGCTGATGAAAACAGCCATTGAGACAACCGAAGTAATTCATATAGAATAAATGGAAACAACAAAAAAGAATCCTGCAAAGCAGGATTCTTATAAGTTAAACTTAAGCTACAAGATAAGGTTTTAAAACTTCTAAAATCTCATCTAAGTTATCTTCTGCATGGATGACTAAATCAATGGGTTTGGATAAGTCCAAAGAGAAGATTCCCATGATGGATTTTGCATCAATTACGTATCTTCCGGATACTAAATCAAAATCGAACTCAAACTGAGTAACTGCATTTACAAATGATTTTACCTTATCAATGGAGTTTAAAGAAATTTGTACTGTTTTCATAGATGAACCTCCCATTAGTTGCTATATATCTTTGTTTTAGTGTAATCTTTTTGGAGGGAAAAGTCAACACAGGAAAGGAAAAAGTATGAGAAAAGCGGCATTGCATAACCTTGGATGTAAGGTAAATGCCTATGAGACAGAAGCGATGCAGCAGATGTTAGAAGAGGCAGGATATGAGATTGTACCGTTTCAGGAGAAAGCAGACGTCTATATTATCAATACCTGTTCCGTAACGAACATGGCAGACCGTAAATCCCGGCAGATGATACACCGGGCAAAAAAGCATAATCCGGATGCAGTCATCGTAGCGGCAGGATGTTATGTACAGACGGCATATGAGCGGGGAGAAGAAGACGAGGCAATCGATATTATCATTGGAAATAATAAAAAGCATGAATTATTAGAACAATTAGAACAGTTCTTCGCAAAAGAAGAAAAAAGGAGAGCCGTGATTGATATCAACAGCGGCACAGAAGACTACGAAGAGATGTCCTTAAGCAGAACAGCAGAGCATACGAGGGCATTTATCAAGGTGCAGGATGGATGTAACCAGTTCTGTACCTACTGTATTATTCCCTATGCAAGAGGAAGGGTCAGAAGCCGTAAGATAGAAGAGGTATTAAAAGAGATTAAGGGGCTTGCTGATAATGGATATCAGGAGGTTGTATTGACCGGAATCCATTTGAGTTCCTATGGAGTGGACACTGGGGACAATCTATTGCATTTGATTGAAAAGGTCCATGAGATAGAAGGTATCAGGAGGATTCGTCTTGGTTCCTTAGAGCCGAAGATTGTGACAGAAAAATTTGCAAAAAGGCTGTCAGAGCTTCCAAAAATCTGTCCACACTTCCATCTGTCTTTACAGAGCGGATGTGATGAGACCTTAAAAAGAATGAACCGCAAGTATACAACGGCAGAATACGAGGAAGGCTGTAGAATATTAAGAGCGTATTTTGAGCATCCGGCAATTACCACAGATGTCATTGTGGGATTTCCGGGAGAGACAGAGGAAGAATTCCAAAAGACAAAAGCCTACTTAGAAAAGATTCATTTCTATGAGATGCATATCTTTAAGTATTCAAAGAGAGCAGGCACAAAGGCAGCCGTGATGGAAAATCAGATAGACGAACAGATAAAGACGAAAAGAAGCAATGAACTGTTACAGTTAGAGGCTAAAATGTCCAAAGAATTCCGAGAGGACTACCTTGGCAAAGAGACCGAAATCCTAATAGAAGAAAAGGTTGTAATTGATGAAAAAGAGTATTATGTCGGATTCAACAAAGAATATGTAAAGGCAGCCTTTGTCTCAGAAAAGGACTTGACGAATTGTCTTGTAAAAGGTCGAATAGAACGGGCTTTAACAGAGGATATATATCTTATGGTTGAATTTTAACGGTGAATATATTAAAATGATAACTGACAGAATGCGAACGAAAGAGCAAATAAGGACGTGAAAAAATGCAGGATTTAAAGAATACCCAATATTTTAAAGTACAGAAAGAACCTCAGATGCAGGTAAAGGAAGTGTTAGATATCGTTTACCATGCCTTGTCTGAAAAAGGATATAATCCTGTCAATCAGATTGTAGGATATATCATGTCGGGGGACCCGACCTATATCACAAGCCATCGGAATGCAAGAAGCCTGATTATGAAAGTGGAACGTGATGAATTAGTAGAAGAAGTTTTCAGAGAATATATTAAAAATAATTTCCGGGAGTAACAGGCAAAAAGATTATGAGAGTGATTGGTTTGGACTTTGGTTCTAAGACGGTAGGGGTTGCAGTCAGTGATGCCCTTGGGATTACGGCACAGGGAGTGGAGATTATTAGAAGGGAGTCTCCTAAAAAACTGCGTCGTACTTTAGCAAGGATTGAAGAACTGATTGCCGAATACGAGGTGACGGAGATTGTCTTAGGCTATCCAAAGAACATGAATAATACAGAGGGTGACCGCTGCGAGAAGACCTTGGAGTTCAAAGAAATGTTAGAACGCCGGACGAATCTTCCGGTTACACTCTGGGATGAACGTCTGACCACGGTATCGGCAGACAGGGCAATGATAGAGGGCGGAATACGAAGAGAAGAACGTAAGCAGTATGTAGATAAGATAGCAGCAGTCTTTATTTTGCAGGGATATTTGGATTCACTTACTTAAGAACCGGAGACACATAGGGGGTCTGCGGAATTTTGTGTTGTATGAATAGAATAAGAAGAATAGGAAAAAATGATGGATAAAATAGAATTTTTTGATGAGGAGTCTTCAGAATACGTGGAATTTTACGTATTAGAACAGACTCGGATTAATAATACCGATTATTTGTTAGTAACAGTAGATGAAGAAGGCGATTCGGACGCACTGATTTTAAAGGACACATCTGCTCAGGATGAACAGGATGCAGTGTATCAGATTGTAGAGGAAGATAACGAGTTACAGGCAGTTGCAAAGGTATTTGCAGAGCTGATAGGTGACGAGGCAGATTTGGAGTTATAAAAATATAACCGGACTTTAACAGGCAGGTGAAAGTATGAATCAGATGGAGTTAGAAGGAATTCTAAAAGAAAAAGGACTGAAGGTAACAAAACAGAGACTTTTTATTTTAGAGACCTTAGCAAAGAATGAGGACAGGCATCTGACTGTAGAAGAAATATATGATAGCATCAGAGGTCAGTTTCCACGAATTGGGCTGGCTACGGTCTATCGCAATATACAACTGCTATTGAGCCTTAATTTGATTGAGAGTATCAACCTTGGTGACGGATGTACACGCTATGAGATTGGAAAATTAAAAGCGGGTATGAAAGAACATCGTCACCATCATTTAATATGCAAAGAATGTGGAAAAGTCATTTCTTTTCGGGATGATTTGTTAGAAGAGCTGGAAGATAAGATTTATAAGACAGTCTCTTTTCAGGTGATAGATCATGAAGTTAAGCTCTATGGCTATTGTGAACACTGTTTGAAGAAACGGGAAAAATAAATAGCTTGGAGGAATTATGATAAAGAAAAAACAAAACTCAAAATTGAAAATCATTCCATTAGGAGGATTAGAACAGATTGGAATGAACATTACTGCCTTTGAATACGAAGACAGTATTATTGTCGTGGACTGCGGATTGTCCTTTCCAGAGGACGATATGCTAGGAATTGATTTAGTTATTCCTGATATTACCTATTTGAAGGAAAATATAGACAAAGTGAAGGGATTTTTCATTACCCATGGACATGAAGACCATATCGGAGCAATCCCATATGTTTTAAAAGAAATCAATGTACCAATTTATGCTACAAAGCTGACCCTTGGTATCATTGAGCACAAGTTAAGAGAGCACAATATGCTCACAAAGGTAAAACGCAAGGTGGTTAAATACGGACAGCATATCAATCTTGGATGTTTTCGTGTAGAGTTCATTAAGACCAATCACAGTATTCAGGATGCGGCAGCACTTGCTATCTATTCCCCGGCGGGAATTGTCGTGCATACCGGAGATTTCAAGGTGGATTACACCCCGGTATTTGGAGATGCCATTGACTTACAGCGTTTTGGTGAGATTGGAAAAAAAGGTGTTCTTGCCCTGATGTGTGACAGTACCAATGCAGAGCGTCCGGGATTTACCATGTCGGAAAAGAGTGTGGGTGCTACCTTTGATGAGATTTTTTCAGAACACAAGAATACACGTATTATTATCGCAACCTTTGCGTCAAACGTAGACCGTGTGCAGCAGATTATCAACTCTGCGGAGAAGTTCGGCAGAAAAGTAGGTGTCGAGGGACGAAGCATGGTAAATATCATTACTACGGCATCCGAACTTGGCTATTTGAAAATACCGGATAACACCCTTGTTGAGACAGACCAGTTGAAAAATTATCCGGATGAAAAGACGGTACTCATTACCACCGGAAGCCAGGGAGAGTCTATGGCAGCATTATCCCGCATGGCAAACGGCACTCATAAAAAGATTACAATTAAGCCAAAAGATACCATTATTTTCAGTTCTAACCCGATACCGGGAAATGAAAAGGCAGTATCTCATGTCATCAATGAACTGTTCCAAAAAGGTGCAGATGTTATCTTTCAGGATGTGCATGTATCCGGTCATGCCTGTCAGGAGGAAATCAAACTGATTTATTCTTTGGTAAGACCAAAATATTCCATTCCGGTGCATGGAGAATACAAACATCTAATGGCACAGGCAAAGATTGCAGAAGAACTTGGAATTGATAAAGAGAATATCTTCCTGCTCTCTTCCGGTGATGTGTTGGAGTTAGATGAGGATGGAGCCGAAATCACAGGAAGAGTTCCGGTGGGTGATATCATGGTAGATGGTCTTGGCGTGGGAGATGTAGGAAATATCGTACTGCGTGACAGACAGCATCTTGCAGAAGACGGTATTATCATCGTTGTTCTTACCCTAGAGAGTGGTTCGGGCATGGTGCTTGCAGGACCGGACATTGTATCGAGAGGATTTGTCTATGTCCGTGGTTCTGAGAGTCTGATGGATGAAGCAAGAGCCGTCTTAGATGAGACGATGGATTATTGCATGGATAGAAATATCACGGATTGGGGAAAAATTAAATCAGAAATTAAGGATTCACTTGGTGACTTTGTATGGAAGGAGACAAAGCGCCGTCCAATGATTATGCCGATTATTATGGAAGTGTAGAAAATGGAAGTAATAGAAGAGAATTTGACAAATCTGATTGCTGCAATCAAAAGCAGTAGTGAATACCGGGATTATTTAGAAGCAAAAACAGAAGTGGAAAAAGATCCTGAGAAAAAGAGAAATCTGGATAAGTACCGTACAAAGATTTATGAGATTCAAAACAATTACGGTGGGGCAGATTTGTATCACAGCATAGACAGAATTGAACAGGAATCGGAAAAGTTTCGTGCAGATCCGATTGTAGACAGGTTTTTGGCGGCAGAGTTAGCACTCTGCCGTATCGTTCAAAAGATTAACTGGACCTTGATAGAAGCATTGGATTTTGACATGGAGTTTGTAGAAGACTGATATGATTGTAGATGAAAGACTGGTAACCTATATTAATTCGCTGGATGCAGGAAATACAAAGATTTTGGATGAGATAGAAAAGGAGGCTGTTGCTTCCTATGTACCGATTATTCGGAAAGAAATGCAGAGTTTTTTAAAGGTGCTTTTGGAAATAAAGCGTCCGGCACGTATTTTAGAGGTGGGAACAGCGGTTGGTTTTTCTGCGATTCTTATGGCAGAGTATAATCCGGTGGACTGTGAAATTGTAACGATTGAAAATTATGAAAAGAGAATTCCCATTGCAAGAAGCAATTTTAAGAGAGCGGGAATGGAAGAAAAGATTACCCTGATAGAAGGGGATGCCCAGGAGGTTCTTAAGACCCTTACAACTCCTTTTGATTTTATCTTTATGGATGCAGCAAAGGGGCAGTATCTGAACTTTCTGCCGGATATTTTAAGATTGTTAGAGGAAAATGGAATTCTGGTTTCCGACAATGTATTGCAGGATGGAGATATTATTCAGTCCAGGTTTGCGGTTACGAGAAGAAACCGAACCATACATAAGCGTATGCGGGAGTATTTATATGAACTGACCCATCACGAGGAACTCGCAACAGCAGTTCTGCCGGTAGGTGACGGAATTACGATTAGTACGAAGAAGGGAAATAAAATATGAGACATCCGGAGTTATTAGTGCCGGCAAGCAGTCTGGAAGTATTAAAGATTGCGGTAATCTTTGGTGCAGATGCCGTTTACATTGGAGGAGAGGCATTCGGACTGAGAGCAAAGGCAAAGAATTTTACAAACGAAGAGATTGCAGAGGGAATAGCATTTGCCCATGAACATGGAGTAAAAGTATATATTACGGCAAATATTTTAGCACACAATGCAGACTTAGACGGGGTAAGGGAATATTTCAAAGAGTTGAAGGAAATCAAGCCGGATGCACTGATTATTTCAGACCCGGGGGTATTTACCATCGCACAGGAAATCTGCCCGGAGATAGAGGTGCATATTTCCACCCAGGCAAATAATACCAATTACGGAACCTATCTGTTCTGGCATAAGCAGGGAGCAAAGCGTGTGGTCTCTGCAAGGGAGCTTTCCTTAGAAGAGATTCGCCAAATCAGAGAAGCAATACCGGAAGATTTAGAGATAGAAACCTTCATTCACGGTGCCATGTGTATTTCCTATTCGGGACGATGCCTTTTGAGCAACTATTTTACGGGAAGAGATGCAAACCAGGGAGCCTGCACCCATCCATGCCGCTGGAAATATTCCATTGTGGAAGAGACCAGACCGGGAGAGTATATGCCGGTGTATGAAAACGAGAGAGGAACTTATATTTTTAACTCCAAGGATTTGTGCATGATAGAGCATATTCCGGAGCTGATAGAAGCCGGAATTGACAGCTTTAAGATTGAAGGAAGAATGAAGACTGCACTCTATGTGGCAACCGTGGCAAGGACTTACCGTAAGGCGATTGATGACTATTTAGAGTCACCGGAACTTTATCGGAAAAATATGGACTGGTACAAAGACCAGATATCGAACTGTACTTATCGTCAGTTTACAACCGGATTTTTCTTTGGAAAGCCGGATGAAAATACACAGATTTATGACAATAATACCTATCTGAAGGAATACACCTATCTTGGAATTGTGGGAGAGGAAAGAGAAGGACTCTACCGGATTGAGCAGAGAAATAAGTTCTCCGTAGGAGAGGAGATAGAGGTCATGAAGCCAAACGGAGAGAACCATATCGTAACCGTGAAGCGGATTGTAGATGAGGACGGAAATGAAATGGAGTCTGCACCTCATCCGAAGCAGATTTTATACATTGATTTAGGAGAAACGTTAGAGCAGTATGACATCCTGAGAAGAAAAGAGGAGGAACCGTCATGAAAAAGGGAAAATATGTTGCCTATGTAGGAACCTATACACACGAACACAGTGTGGGAATCCATATCTATGATGTGGCAGAGGAAAAAGGAGAGCTGACAGAGCGTAAAGTAGTACCGATTAACAATCCGTCGGATTTAATTGTCTCCCACAGTGGAAAATATCTCTATTCTATTGCCGATGAAGGAGTGCAGTCATTTGCAATCTTACCGGATGGAGATTTAGAGCCGATAAATGAAAAAT
>JBJELL010000156.1:0-2799 GCA_051879115.1 Lachnospiraceae bacterium | reverse complement strand
ACCATTGCAAAGAACGATTATGCAGACCGGGGATGCGATATCACAGCAGATGAAATCTTCGTATCAGACGGAGCAAAATGTGATTCTTCCAATATTCAGGAATTATTCAGTGCGGATTGTAAGATTGCTGTCTGCGACCCGGTATATCCGGTATATGTAGATTCCAACGTTATGGCAGGAAGAACCGGAGTCTATGACCCAAAGACCGAGATGTGGAGTGATGTTATCTACATGCCATGTACGATGGAAAACGGGTTCGTACCGGAATTTCCAAAGGAGACACCGGATGTCATTTACCTGTGTCTGCCGAATAACCCAACCGGAACGACAATTACAAAATCCCAGTTACAGGAATGGGTAGATTATGCAAATAAAGAAGGTGCCATCATCATCTATGATGCAGCTTATGAAGCATATATTTCAGAAGAAAACGTTGCACATACGATTTATGAATGTGAGGGTGCTAAGACCTGTGCTATCGAAATTAAGAGTTTTTCCAAAAATGCGGGATTTACAGGTGTAAGACTTGGTTATACCGTAGTACCAAAGGATTTAAAACGTCAGGACGTTTCCTTACATGGAATGTGGGCAAGACGCCATGGAACCAAATTCAACGGTGCACCATATATTATCCAGCGTGCTGGTGAGGCGGTATACTCCGATGCCGGAAAAGCACAGTTAAAAGAGCAGGTTGCATACTACATGAAGAACGCTTCTGTAATCAAAAACGGACTTCAGGAAGCAGGATATACCGTATTTGGTGGTGTAAATGCACCGTACATCTGGTTAAAGACACCGGAGAATATGACCTCATGGGATTTCTTTGACTACTTATTGGAAAATGCCAATGTAGTTGGAACTCCGGGTTCCGGATTCGGACCAAGCGGGGAAGGTTACTTCCGTCTGACTGCGTTTGGAAGTTACGAAAATACGGTAGCTGCCTTAGAACGGATTAAAAAATTATAAAAATTAAGAATTAAAGCAGAAAAATGCTGGCCCTTGTTGTATAATATACGAGAAGGAGTCAGCATTTTATGTTATCACAGGAAGAATTAGAACGAAGAAGAAGACAGCAGTTAAGAGAAAGACGCAGAAGAGCGGCAAAGAAAAAAAGACAAAGAGAACAGTTAATGCGGATTTTGTTTATAAGTGGAATCCTATTTCTGATTATTGGAAGTGTTCTTTTGATAAAGCATATAGTAGCGATTCGTGCGGCATCGGCAGAATCGGTACAAAAGATTGTGGAGAATCCGCCGGATTATACGGTGGATTTATTAGAGATTAATGAATATTCAAGACCGGGACTGACTTTGGATAAAGTCAATGCCATCGTCATTCACTATACGGCAAATCCGGGAACTACGGCAAAACAAAACAGAGATTATTTCAATGGATTAAAGGATTCAAAGCAGACGAAGGCAAGTGCCCATTTTGTCGTTGGATTAGAGGGAGAGATTGTACAGTGTATTCCATGCAATGAGATTTCCTATGCCTCAAATGACAGAAATGGAGATACAATTTCTATAGAATGTTGTCATGAGGACGCAACAGGAAAATTTAATCAGGAGACTGAAGACACTCTGGTACATCTGACGGCATGGCTGCTTGGCAGATATGGATTGACTACGGATGATGTAATCAGACATTATGATGTAACAGGCAAGAAATGCCCGCTCTATTATGTGGAAAATCAAGAAGCGTGGGAGAATTTTAAGCAGAAAGTAGACGATTATATTTTAAAGTATGGAAAAGAGCCGGAAAATGAATCTAATTAGACTTGCTAATCAGGTAAAAATCAAGTAAAATTGTAATAGAAAATAGGAAAAAAGTACAGGATGAGTATAAAATGTTAAAAGAGAATTTTGAAGCATTGGTACAGGGACAGGATATCCGAAAGAATCTGATAGAGATAAAAGAGCTGATAAAAGAAGAGGACAAAAAAAAGGAATTATTGGATTTGTCCGCAGACAATACCATCTTTGTGGATTTGTTAAAAGGAGAAGATCCCAAGGTACGTAAGAATACGGCACTAATACTGGGGATTTTGGAAAAACAGGAAGCTCTTCCGGCACTGTTTTTGGCATATGAGAGTGAGAAGACACTTTTTGTAAGGAGTGCCTATCTTACAGCCATGCAAAAGCTCGACTGTACAGAGTATATAGAGGCCTTACAGGAAAGATATAAGACCCTGCTTCAAATAGATGCAGCAGAAGAAGAAAAGAAGCACATCCGAAGAGAGCGCAAAGAATTAGAAAACATTTTAAGAAAAGAGGAAGAACACCATTTTCATCCGTTTTGCGGATATGAAACAGAATCAGAGGTTATACTGACAACAGACAGGGGATTTGCAAAGCTGACAGAAGAACAGATACATGGTGCAAAGACGGCAGTGTCTCTGTCGGGAGTCAGAGTAAAGACAAAGAATATATCTTCCATTCTGAAAATCAGGACATTTCGAGAGATACTTTTTCCGATTCAGGTAAAAAATCCCTTTGCACCGGATGCAAAAGAAGCAGCGGACAGCATATTAAAAGGCGGTCTGATGGAACTCTTAAAACAGCATTTAGAAGGAGAGGCACCTTATTATTTCCGAATACAGGTAATGGCTCCTATGGAGAATGCAGAAAAAGCAGAGTTTATAAAAAAGACAGCCTATGCATTAGAGGAAGCAGGCGGTTATCAGCTTATCAATGCAAAAGATAGCTATGAAATAGAGATTCGTCTCATTCAAAATAAGGATGGGCTCTTCCGGGCTTATCTGAAGTTCTATACTTTGCCGTTAGACAGATTTGCATATCG
>JBJELL010000155.1:0-2801 GCA_051879115.1 Lachnospiraceae bacterium | reverse complement strand
AGCTGTCTTTCATTAGACGGACTTCTTAGAAAATCTGTTGAATTTTGAAAAGACATACATCATCGTAGATAACAAACACTGCTCCCGGAAATTTCTGCATGGTGGTAAGGAAATACCACATCTTATTTTAAAAATCCATGAAAGATTTCATAGATAATTCACTTCTGATATATGGTTTTATAAATGAGAAGCGTTATTTTGAAACATCCTCTTCATTGTTCTTAGAATTTCTTTATCTTCTGCTGATACACGATAAGACTCTATCATCTTTTGAATCGATTTGTTATAGGTCCAATCCTCTAATTCATTCTTCTTTAAAAATTTCATTGTGTCCTGTGGGTATTTTGCATAAGCCGTGGCAACACACCATGCCACTCCCATCTTTGTGTAATACCCATCATGCTTTAACTCATTCATCGTATCTAATACGTTCTGATAATAATCGTCTACTAAAAAATGACTCATGAGCAGAACTGCCACTACACGCTGGGGATATTCCTCATCCATCTGCTTATATTTCATAAGCCAATCAAATACTTTGGTCCTGTACTTTCTTGCAATGGAAAAATTCTGACAAAAGGCATCGTTTACCATCCAGTCATGTATCTGTGGAATAAAATCATCAGCATAGCGAAGAATCGTCTCAATATCATCCTTCGCATAGCCAATGACAAAAGCCTTTAGGGTCTCCTGCTCTAAGTATTCACAGGTATAATGTTCCATGAAAAAGCGGTAATCCTCTTTAGCAATCTCCTTTGCCATTTTCCGAAGTACAGGCACCCGTACACCGATACTCGGTTTTGCACCCGGAACTACCTTCTTATAATAGGCATCCTGGGCATGTGCCGCATTTTCAAAAAGTCTTTCATTTATCTTTTCTATATTCATTTTCTCTCCCACAGAATCTGCGACAAGACCTATATTAACGATAGATGATATCGTCTCTTCCCGGACCGTTTGAAACCATAGTAATCGGATAGCCAATGTGACGTTCTACAAATTCGATATAGTTTCTACATTTTTCCGGTAAATCTTCATATTTCTTAATACCGCGGATGTCACACTTCCATCCCGGTAAAATCTCATACACTGGTTTTGCTTTTTTCAAAAGAGCTGTTGTCGGGAAGTCTGTAGTTACCTTTCCGTCAATCTCATAACCGATACATACCGGAATCTCATCGAGATATCCCAATACGTCTAATACGGTAAATGCCACATCGGTAGTTCCCTGAAGACGGCATCCGTATTTTGAAGCAACGGCATCAAACCAGCCCATTCTTCTTGGACGTCCTGTGGTTGCACCGAACTCGCCACCGTCACCACCGCGTTTTCTAAGTTCGTCTGCTTCATCACCAAAGATTTCACTGACAAATTCTCCCGCACCTACGGCTGAAGAGTAAGCTTTACATACGGTAATGACTTTTTTGATTTCATATGGCGGAATACCTGCTCCGATAGCACCATAGGATGCTAAGGTAGAGGAAGAAGTTACCATTGGGTAAATTCCGTGGTCAGGGTCTTTTAAGGTTCCAAGCTGACCTTCTAATAAAATCTCTTTTCCCTCCTTGATTGCCTGTGCTAGGTATGCAGATACATCACATACATATGGAGCAACCATCTCTCTGTATTCTTTTAACTCTTTTACGATTTCTTCCGGTTTTAAGAGTGGTTTGTGATAGAGATGTTCTAATAAGACATTTTTCTGTTCACAGACTCTTACTGCTTTTTCTTCGATTAACTCATCGTCAAAAATCTCACTGACCTGAAAACCGATTTTTGCATATTTATCTGAATAAAATGGTGCAATTCCTGATTTTGTAGAACCAAAGGATTTTCCTCCTAAACGTTCTTCCTCATACTGGTCAAACAGAATGTGATAAGACATGACAATCTGTGCTCTGTCCGATACTAAAATCTTTGGTTTTGGAACATTGCGGTCTGTAATTGATTTGATTTCATTAAATAATACCGGAATGTTGAGTGCTACACCATTACCGATGATACTGGTTGTGTGATCATAGAATACACCTGACGGTAATGTATGTAAGGCAAATTTTCCATAATTATTTACGATGGTATGTCCGGCATTTGCTCCACCCTGAAAACGAACAATAATATCCGCTTCCTTTGCAAGCATATCCGTAATCTTACCCTTTCCTTCGTCACCCCAGTTTGCTCCAACTACTGCTTTCACCATTTCTATTGTCTCCTCCTGAATCAAATATAAAATTTATGAAACAATTCCTACTGTATTTACGGCAGAAAAAAAGACCGATGTAAAAACATCCGTCTTTTCCCTGTTTTTACTTTCTGATTATACACGAAAACTTCTCATAAGTAAAATCAATATTTTTTATATTTTTCATAAGTACTATTTATATCATGTCTTTTCTCCACGTACTATCGTCTTCCAAAAGCCTTTTGACACTACCTCGTTATCCTCGTCTGTACAGGACATACGGAATATGAACCATCCTGCGATGAATAAAACCGTTAATACTAAGACACCCTTATTCGTGCTGCCTGTAAGCTGTGACACTGCTCCCACCATTGTAGTTCCAATAAAGGAAGCACCTTTTCCACAGATATCCATAATTCCAAAATACTCTCCCGATTTTTCTGCCGGAATAATCTTTGAAAAATAGGAGCGGGATAAGGACTGTACTCCTCCCTGAAAGAGTCCCACACAGACTGCTAAAATCCAAAACTGCAACTGTGTTGTCATCACGAATGCAAACAATGCAATTCCCGTATACGCTATAATGCAGACCGAAATCAGTTTTTCTGTCTCAATGCGTTCT
>JBJELL010000154.1:0-2801 GCA_051879115.1 Lachnospiraceae bacterium | reverse complement strand
AACGGGAAAAGTTTAAGTATTTGCATCCGTATAACAATGGCGGACACGCCGGACGAATATGCACCTCTTTTGCACCGCTTTGATATAGGAATTCCGTAGTCTCTCTTAACTGGGTTCCTCTTACGATGGAATCGTCAATTAAAAGCAGACTCTTATCACGAATCAATTCCTCTACCGCAAGCAGTTTCATCTTGGCAATCAGATTTCTCTTGCTCTGCATAGTCGGCATAAAGGAACGTGGCCAGGTTGGTGTATATTTGATAAATGGTCTAGAAAATGGGATTCCCGATTCATTGGCATAACCGATGGCATGGGCAATGCCGGAATCCGGTACTCCTGCCACAATATCCGGTGTTACATTGTCACGCTGCGCCATCTTCTTCCCACAGGCATAGCGCATATTTTCTACACTCGTTCCCTCATAGGAACTTGCCGGATAACCATAATATACCCATAGGAATGTACAGATTTTCATTTCCTCATTCGGGTCTACTAAGGTCACACAGTTCTTATCGGTAATAACCACAATCTCCCCCGGTCCTAATTCCTTATAATCTGTATATCCTAAATTCTTATAGGCAAAATTTTCAAAGCTGACACAGTATGCATCCTCTTTCTTTCCAATTACAATCGGGGTACGTCCATACTTGTCCCTTGCCGCATAGATTCCCGCCTGATTCATCAAAAGAATCGACACCGAACCGTCTATTTCCTCTAAAGCATACTGAATTCCCTCAATCAGATTCTCCTTTTGATTAATTAAGGCTGCTATCATCTCTGTGGCATTGATATCGCCCCCGCTCATCTCCTGAAAATGTGAATATCCGTTATCAAACAGTCTTTTTGACAGTTCTTCCATGTTATTAATCTTGCTTACCGTAGTAAGTGCATAGGTTCCATGGTGGGAACGGATAATCAACGGCTGTGGCTCATAATCTGAGATACAGCCGATTCCATAATACCCCTTCATCTTCTGTATATCTTTATCGAACTTTGTACGGAAAGGAGCATTTTCAATATTATGAATAGCGCGATCAAATCCATCCTCGCCGTATACCGTCATACCTCCGCGTCTTGTTCCTAAATGTGAGTGATAATCAATTCCAAAGAACAAATCAAATACGCAGTCCTGTTTTGATGCTACACCAAAAAATCCACCCATTTTTCTTCCTCGTTTCTTTCTATATCTAAACCCTATTGTTTTCTGTGTTTTTTCTCAAAAAATATTTATGAACTGCCACAGCAATCAGGCTGCCGGTTATGGCTCCCACCAACACATCCGTTGGATAGTGCACACCTAAATAAAGTCTTGATACACTGATGAACACCGCCAGTATCAAAGCCGGCACGCCGTATTTTTTCGGTAATTCCAGATACAGAACAACGGCAACCACAAAAGAGCTTGCCGTATGTCCCGAAGGAAAGGAATAGTCCGATGGCTTTTCAATCAGTCTCGTCAGTCCCTCTATGACTTCATAGGGTCTGACTCTTGCTATGACATTTTTCAAAAACAAATTGTTAATTACAAAAGATATCACTAATGCCGTCATTGCCCGTATTCCAGTCTGCCTGGTTTTGGCATAGATAATCAGTCCTATGGATAGCAGTATCCAGAAGATTCCTGCATTCCCAAGACTGGTTACCGCTTTAAAAAATACGGTCAGCCACGGTGTACGTATATTTTCCTGAATCCATAGCAGTATGGATGCATCTAAATTGAACAAATACTCCATAGATTACAAATTCTCAAGTTTTGAAATGCCTTCTTCCAGATATGGATTTTCCATCTCATAGAAACTTCCTTCATCTGCCGCCTGTGCATATTTTGGATCTAACGGAAGTTTTCCTAAGACATCAATTCCAAGTTCTTTTGCTGCCTCCTCAATATGGCTTTCTCCAAAGAGAGAAATCTCTTTTCCGCAGTCAGGACACTTCAGATAGCTGTAGTTCTCAATGACTCCAAGTACTGGAATATCCATCATAGAAGCCATGTTGTAAGCTTTCTTTACAATCATCTGTACCAGTTCCTGTGGAGAAGTTACAATGACAATTCCATCCACCGGAAGAGACTGAAATACCGTTAACGGCACATCACCGGTTCCCGGCGGCATATCTACGAACAGGTAGTCCAAATCGCCCCATACCACATCGCTCCAGAACTGTTTTACCGTTCCTGCGATAACCGGGCCTCTCCATACTACCGGAGCTTCCTCATCATCCATTAAAAGGTTGATGGACATAATCTTTGTTCCGTCTGCCGCTTCGATTGGATACATACCCAAATCATTTCCCACTGCCGGTCCATGCACACCGAACATTTTCGGGATGGATGGACCTGTAATATCCGCATCTAAGATTCCAACTTCAAATCCTTTTTTTCTCATCTGTGCTGCTAAAGAGGCTGTTACGAATGACTTTCCTACTCCTCCCTTACCGCTTACTACTCCAATGACTTTTTTTACCGATGAATATGGATTCATTTCTGCTGTAAAATCCGGTTTTGCATCCGCACTGTGAGAACATCCTTCACAGCTTTCTTTTGAACAGCTAGATGCGCTGCTGCATTCTCTATTTTCCGGCATATCTATATCCTCCTGATCTATATTTTGCTTTGGGTACCACAAACCCCATACGAGGTAGAGTATAGACTATTTTCTTTGTTTTTTCAATCCATATCCATTTTGTTTCATAAAAAAACGTAACAGCTCAGTTGCAGCCTGCAATATGGGACTGTCGCACTAAAAATTGTGTGTCTTTTCAAAATTCAACAGATTTTCTAAGAAGTCCGTCTAAATGAAAGA
>JBJELL010000153.1:0-12451 GCA_051879115.1 Lachnospiraceae bacterium | reverse complement strand
AATTTAATATCACCACTTATGATTATCAGACGTCAAAGGTAAGACAAAGTCTGCGGTTTGCCGTAGTATCGGATTTACATGCCCATTCCTATGGGAAGGATAACGAGATTCTTTTAAGAAGAATCCGGGAAGAAAGACCGGATTTTATCCTGATACCGGGAGATTTGATTGTCAGCAAATATCCGGAAACCTATGAGACAGCTTATGCCTTTTTAAAAGAACTTGTAAAGATTGCTCCGGTCTACTTTTCTAATGGAAATCATGAAAGCCGGGTATCGAGGGTAGAGGTTATGCAGACGGAAGCCTTTTTGGCTTATGAGCAAAAGTTGCAGGCGCTTGGCGTTCATATCTTAAACAATGACTCTGAGATTATTGAAAAAAACGGAGAAAAGATTCATATCAGTGGTCTGGAGATTCCCTTAGAGTGTTATGGAAAGGGAAAGTATGAATCCCTGACAGGAGAATTTTTAGAAAAAGCACTGGGAAAGGCGAAGGAAGAACATTTGGAAATTCTCATGGCACACAATCCCATGTTTGCTCCGGTCTATGCCAAGTGGGGTGCAGATATTACCGTAAGCGGACATAATCATGGAGGATTAGTGAGAATTCCCGGAATTGGAAGTGTACTTTCGCCCCAGTATGCACTCTTTCCGAAATACGACGCGGGAGAATTCACCATAGACGGAAAGAAAATCTATGTGAGTAAAGGACTTGGAACCCATACCTTTCACATCCGCATTTTTGACCGGGCAGAGGTTTTACTCATCCGTATCAATCCCTAGGGCTTTGTTATTTTATTAACAACTAAATCTTGTAGTTTGTGCTTGAATTTTGATTCCATATCTTGTAAAATAGTGAGTATCTTTCCGAAAGTAGGAGTATGTCTTTTTATGGATATGACAGTAAAATTGCAGGTGTTTGAGGGACCTTTGGATTTGCTTTTACATCTGCTTGATAAGAACAAAGTGAATATTTATGACATTCCGATTGTAGAGATTACAAGACAGTATATGGAATACATAAAGGAAATGAAGCGTCATGACTTAAATGTCGTCAGTGAATTTCTCGTAATGGCGGCAACACTTTTAGATATTAAGTCGAGAATGCTCTTACCGGCAAAAGAGGAAGAGGAAGAAGAACAGGAAGACCCAAGAGCAGAATTAGTACAGCAGCTTTTAGAATACAAGATGTATAAGTGTATTTCTTATGAGTTAAAAGACCGTCAGGTAGATGCGGGAAGGGTAATGTTCAAAGAACCGACCATACCGCCTGAGGTGGCAGCCTATGAGGAACCGATTGATTTAGAGGAATTGGTTGGAGATACCACCTTAGCAAAGCTCAATGATATCTTTCAATCCATTATGAAAAAACAGGTGGAAAAGATTGACCCGGTTCGTTCTAAGTTTGGGAAGATTGAAAAAGAAGAGGTATCTTTAGAAGAGACCATGCATAATCTAGAAGAATATGCAAGGTATCATAGAACCTTCGGTTTTCGACAACTTTTAGAATCGAAAAGCGGTAAAATGGAGATTATCGTGCATTTCCTTGCAATTTTGGAATTGATGAAATTGGGTAAGATAAAAATACAACAGGATTACCTGTTTGATGATATTATGATTACGTCACAGATAGCGGCGTAAAAGTAGGTGGGAATATGAATTACGAAGCAGTACTGGAATCCATCCTTTTTACGATGGGCGGCTCCGTGGAATTGGGAAAATTAGCGGACGTACTGGAATTAGACAAGAAGGAAACAAAAAATATATTAGAACAGATGAAACAGCGGTATGAAGAAGAGGACCGTGGAATCACGATTACAGAGTTAGACGGGGCATATCAGATGTGTACAAAGCCACAGATGTATGAATATCTGATAAAGATTGCAAAACAGCCCAAACGTTATTCCTTATCGGATGTCTTATTAGAAACGCTGTCCATCATCGCATACAAGCAGCCGATTACAAAAGCGGAGATTGAGAAAATCCGGGGCGTCTCCTGTGACCATGCGGTGAGCAGACTGGTGGAATACAATTTAGTTTGTGAGTTGGGAAGACTGGATGCACCCGGGCGGCCGTTGTTATTTGGGACAACAGAAGAGTTTCTAAGAAGTTTTGGAGTATCGTCCATTGACGAACTTCCGATTCTGAATCAGGACCAGCTAGAGAACTTCAAGCGGGAAGCTGAAGAAGAAATGCAAATGAAAATGGATATCTAAAAGAGCAGACACATCGTGTCTGCTCTTTTTTGATAAAAAATTCACAATCAAAAAGTGATATATCAGGGAGGTAACAAAATGGAAAGAAGACTAAAAGTAGGAGAGTCAAAAAGGCAGGACATTACAACAAAACTGCTGATGCAGGAATTTGAACAGCGTATTGTGGCAAGTCCTCCGGGAGTCTGTCCCGTAGATTTGCAACTGGCATTTTTAAAAGTCTGTCATGCACAGACCTGTGGAAAATGTGTACCCTGCCGTATCGGGTTAGGACAGCTTGAAAATCTGCTAGAGGATGTGCTAAACAATCGGGCAACGATGGATACCTTAGCATTAATAAAAGAGACCGCCCGCAATATCCAGCACACCGCAGACTGTGCCATCGGCTTTGAGGCGGCAAGAATGGTACGGGTTGGTTTAGAGGGATTTGAAGAAGACTACTTATCTCATATTCAAAATCACAGATGTATGTCATCCTTTGAACAGCCGATACCGTGTATTACACTTTGTCCGGCAAAAGTGGATATTCCGGGCTATGTTGCACTTGTAGGTGAAGGCAGATATGCAGACGCTGTAAAACTTATACGAAAAGACAATCCGTTTCCAACAGCTTGTGCATTGATTTGTGAGCATCCATGTGAGGAAAGATGTCGGCGCAATATGATTGACAGTTCAATCAATATCCGGGGACTGAAACGTTTTGCGGTAGAACACGCGAGAGCAAATGAGGTGGAAGTACCAAAATGTGCTCCTTCTACCGGAAAGAGAATTGCCATTATCGGTGGTGGACCAAGCGGTCTGACAGCAGCGTATTTCTTACAGCTTATGGGACATCAGACCACGGTGTTTGAAGAAAAGGAAAAACCGGGTGGAATGCTGCGCTATGGAATTCCAAGCTACCGTTTTCCAAGAGAGCGGTTAGATGAGGACATTGATGCTATTCTTTCTACCGGTGTGGAATTGAGATGTAATACAAAGGTTGGAAGAGAGATAGAATTTGAGGAGTTAAAATCTACATATGATGCAGTCTATATAGCCATCGGAGCACATACGGATAAGACCTTTGATGTGGAAGGAGCAGACAGTAAAGGAGTCGTTTCCGCAGTTAATATGCTACGGGAGATTGGGTATGGAAGATATCCTGATTTTTCAGGCAAAAAAGTGGTGGTTATCGGAGGCGGAAACGTGGCGATGGACTGTGCCCGCACTGCCATAAGATGTAAGGCAGAAAAGGTAAGCATTGTTTACCGTAGACGACAAAAGGATATGACAGCCCTAGAAGCAGAGATAGAGGGAGCGATTGCAGAAGGAGTGGAGCTGTTAACCTTAAAGGCTCCAAAGTATATGGAAGCAGATGAACAGGGAGTATTAAAAGCACTCTGGGTACAGCCTCAAATCAGCGGTCTTTATGATAAGGCAGGAAGACCAAGTCCGAATAAGGCTCAAAAGCCGGAAGAGCGAATCGAATGTGACATTGCCCTTATTGCCATCGGACAGGAAATTGATTCTGAATATTTTGCAAAAGCAGGTGTACCGGTAAAACGGAACCGGATTGCTGCCGATGAGTATGGTGCAGTCAAAGATATGGATGGAGTATTTTCAGGTGGAGACTGTGTCAGCGGACCGGCAACGGTGATAAAAGCCATTGCGGCAGGAAAAGCAGCGGCAGCTAATATCGATGAATACTTAGGTTTCCATCACAAGATGACAACCGATGTGGAGATACCGCAGCCGAACTTAAATGACAAATTACAAAGCGGAAGAATCCATTTAACGGACAGAGAGGCATGCGAGCGGAAGAAAGATTTCACAGGTGTGGAAAATTCTATGAGTTTAGAAGAAGCAAAACAGGAATCAGCAAGATGTCTAAGATGTGACCGTTTTGGATGTGGAGTATTAAGAGGAGGCAGAGAGACAGAATGGTAAAATTATGGATTGATAATCAGGAAGTAGAAGTAAAAAAAGGAACAACAATTTTAGATGCAGCAGCATCGGTGGGAATTAAGATACCGACACTTTGTTATCTGAAAGACTTAAATGAGATTGGAGCATGCCGTGTCTGCGTTGTGGAATTAAAGGGAAAAGAATCGTTGGTAGCTTCCTGTAATACCATCGCAGAAGACGGAATGGAAATCTATACCAACAGCAAAAAGGTTATGAATGCAAGAAGGACCAATGTGGAACTGATGTTATCCCAGCACGATTACCGATGTGCAACCTGTGTAAGAAGCGGAAACTGTTCTTTGCAGACGCTTGCAAATGATTTGGATATCTTAGAAGTACCTTTCCATGAAGAATATGAAAAGCTGGACTGGAACATGGATTTCCCACTTATCCGTGATGCAAGAAAATGCATCAAATGTATGCGCTGTGTTCAGGTCTGTGACAAGATACAGGGAGTAAAGGTATGGGATATTGTTGACACGGGCAAGAGAACGAACGTAGGTCTGAGAGAGGGAGGTAGTATTGAAGAGGCGGACTGTGCTCTCTGTGGCCAGTGTATTACCCACTGTCCGGTAGGAGCACTGCGCGAAAGAGATGATTTGAATGAACTTGTCTATGCAATCGCGGATAAGAAAAAGATTGTGGTGGCTCAGATTGCACCTGCTGTAAGAGCAGCCTGGGGTGAATCCTTTGGAATGGACAGGGAAAAAGCAACGGTCAAAAGGCTTGTGGCAGCTCTTAGAAAAATCGGAATGGACTATATCTTTGATACGAACTTTACGGCAGATTTAACCATTATGGAAGAAGCCAGTGAATTTTTAGAGAGATTTCAGAATAAAGAAAAGAATAAGTTTCCGATGTTTACCTCCTGCTGTCCGGGCTGGGTGCGCTATGTAAAACAGCAATACCCTGACATGGTGGAAAATTTGTCTACTGCAAAATCCCCGCAGCAGATGTTTGGAGCAGTTGCAAAGACCTATTACGCACAGCTTTTAGGAGTAGAACCGGAAGATATCTATTGTGTATCAATTATGCCGTGTACAGCCAAAAAGTACGAAAGCAGTATGAAATGTATGGATGTTACAGGAACCGGGCCGGATGTGGATGCGGTAATTACCACAAGAGAAGTGGAAAGACTGATTCGTGCAGAACATATTCGTCCTGAGCAGCTAGAAGAAGAGGAATTCGATGAACCTTTGGGATGCGGAAGCGGTGCTGCAGTAATCTTTGGAGCAACGGGAGGCGTCATGGAAGCAGCACTTAGAAGTGCCCATTATTTTTTGACAGGCAAGAATCCGGGAGCAGATGATTTTAAAATTGTCCGCGGCGAAGATGGAATCCGTGAAGCGGAAGTAGAGATTGCAGGAGCGAAGATAAAAGCGGCAGTGGTAAGCGGACTGGGTAATACCGGTAGGCTGATGGAGCGTATTAGAAAAGGAGAGGCAGAGTATGATTTTGTAGAAGTTATGGCATGTCCGGGGGGATGTTCCGGCGGAGGCGGACAGCCGATTCATGACAATGTCGAACTGGCCGCAGAACGTGCGAAAAATCTCTATGAATTAGATGCGAAGAACGAAATTCGTTTTTCCCATGAAAACCCGGCAGTTAAAAAGCTTTATGAAGACTTTTTAGGGGAACCTCTTTCCCATAAATCACACGAACTTTTACATACAGACCATTCTTTTGGCATATAGTAGAGGGAAAAGAGCAGAAAGAATGAGATAAATGAAACATTTTTCATTTAGAAATTTAATAATGATATGTTTATGCAGTGTCATAATCTTTAGTGAGGTTGGAATGACCTTAGCAGCCAAGGAAAAAGAATCGGAAAAGAATCTGCAGCTCTATGCAAAATCCGCTGTTTTGATGGATGCTAAGAGTAAGCGGGTATTATACGGCAAGGATGAAGAGACATTTTTGCCAAATGCCAGTACCACGAAGATTATGACCTGTATACTTGCTATTGAAAGCGGCAGACTTGATGAGACCGTAAAGGTCAGCGAGTATGCCGCTTCTATGCCTCAGGTACATCTTGGCATGACCACAAAAGATACCTTTGTATTAAAAGACTTACTCTATTCCCTTATGTTAGAATCTCACAATGATTCTGCCGTTGCCATTGCAGAACACGTCGGCGGAAGTGTGGAAGGATTTGCAAAAATGATGAATGATAAAGCAAAGGAGTTAGGTTGTGAGAACACTCATTTTATCACGCCAAACGGATTAGATGCCCAGGATGAAAAGAGTGCCCACGGCACCACTGCCAAAGATTTGGCAACCATCATGAGCTATTGTATACAAAATGAGACTTTTTTGGAAATCACCAAGACAAAGCAGTATCAGTTTTCTAATCAGGAGGGAACGAGAAACTTTACCTGCAACAACCACAATGCTCTTTTGCAGATGATGGATGGAGCAATTTCAGGAAAGACCGGATTTACGGCAGATGCGGGATATTGTTATGTGGGAGCGGTAAAAAGAGGGGAGAGAACCTTTGTGGTTGCCCTGCTCGCCTGTGGCTGGCCAAATAATAAAAATTATAAATGGGCGGATACAAGGACACTGATGGACTATGGATTTTCAAATTATGAAAATGTTGTGGTAAGGGTGGATAAGAACCTGAAAGCCCTCCCGGTAGTCAATGCGGCAAACGAAGGATATGAACCGGATAAGAAGATTCTGATGCCCGTGTCCATTGCAGGAAAAGACATTCAGATTCTAAAGGGAAAGAGTGAAAAAGTACAGGTAAAATATACCGGAAAGAAATCTTTAACGGCACCGGTAAAGAAGGGAGAAGTAGTAGGAAGTGCAGAATACTATATAGGCAGAGAAAAAATTGCATCTTATCCGATTGTTACAACGGAACAGGCAAAAGAAAGGACACAGGAATGGTATATCCACTGTATCTGGGAAAAGGTTCATTTCTAAAAGGCAGTATTGGAAAAATGACAAAAATAGTGAAAATTTTAACAAATTCCTATTGAAAAATTAAGACAAACGTAATAAAATTACCATAGCGAAATTTTTAAATTTTCAATATATATATGGAGGGCTAATAAATGAGTAGCACAAAAAATAGCTTAGCAATGCAGCGAATTGCCAAGTTACTGGATGAAAACAGTTTTGTAGAACTTGGTTCTCTCGTAACTGCACGAAGCACAGATTTTAATCTGACTGCAGAAGAGACTCCATCTGACGGAGTTATTATCGGTCATGGACTGATTGATGAAAACCTGGTATTTGTATACAGCCAGGATGCTTCCGTATTAGGCGGAACCATTGGTGAAATGCATGCCAAAAAAATTGCTTCTGTCTATGACATGGCAATGAAGATGGGTGCACCGGTTATCGGTCTTTTAGACTGCGCAGGTGTACGTTTACAGGAATCTGTAGACGCATTAGAAGGAATGGGTCAGATTTATGCAAAACAGACCGCAGCGTCCGGAGTCGTACCACAGATTAGTGCGGTATTCGGCAACTGTGGAGGTGGACTTGCTGTTGTTCCTGCTCTTTGCGATTTTGCTTACGCAGAGACAGAAAAAGGTAAGATTTTTGTGAATTCCCCGGATGCAATCGAGGGAAACAATACATCCAAATGTGACACATCCAAAGCACATTATCAGAGTGAGAACACAGGTGTGATTGATGCTGTTGGAACAGAGGATGAAGTACTTGCAAACATCCGTGAACTGGTAGCAATTCTTCCGGGATGCAACGAAGAAAGTGGACGAGTTGACGAATGCAGCGATGATTTGAACCGTGCATGTGAAAGCATGGATGCCATGAAAGGGGATGCAAGATATATCCTTGCAGAACTTGCAGATGACCGCATCTTTGTTGAGACAAAGAAGGATTATGCAAAAGAAATGGTAACCGGTTTCATCAAATTAAACGGAATCACGGTTGGTGCTGTAGCAAATGCATCTGTAATGCATGATGAAAACGGTGCTAAAGCAGAAGAATTTGACACTGTTTTAAGTGTGAAAGGCTGTGAGAAAGCTGCTGAATTTGTTCAGTACTGTGACGCTTTTGACATTCCAGTATTATCTTTGACAAATGCAACAGGCTTCAAAGCAACTGCATGTTCTGAAAGACGTCTTGCAAAGGCATTGGCACGTCTGACCTATGCATTCGCAAATGCAACCACTGCTAAGATTAACTTAATCACAGGAGATGCATTCGGAAGTTCTTATGTCATTATGAACTCAAAAGCAATCGGAGCTGATTTGGTATATGCATGGCCGGCAGCTAAGGTTGGAACCATGGATCCTAAGTTAGCAGCTAAGATTATGTATGCAGATGCTTCCGCAGATGTTTTAGATGAAAAAGCAAGAGAATATGAAGCATTACAGTCTAATGTAGAGACAGCTGCAAGAAGAGGATACATAGATTTAATCTTAGACCCTGTAGATACAAGAAAATACTTAATCGCAGGATTCGAGATGTTATTTACAAAAAAAGTAGAAGGACCGATGAAAAAACACGGAACAAAATAGAAAGGTGAAGTTTATGAAGAAGAAAATATTGCTGATGGTAAGTGTGTGTCTGATGATACTTGGACTTACAGCATGCGGAAAAACGGATCCTAAATCTGTCGATTACAACGGCTATACATATGATCAGTTAAAATCAGTGACACAGAATACCGTTGCAACTCTGGTAAATATGACAGAGGAGCAGGAAATAGCATATGCAGCCAGTGACGACGAGATGACACGAAACATCGTTACTAGATGGGAGGATGCAACTTCCGGTGTTGGTTCTTATGTTGGATTATCTGATTTTACAATTACAAAATCAGGAAAGACACTTACATGTGAACAGGTAATCAAATTTGAGAAACGTGAAGTAACTTTAACTTATGTATATACTTACTACAATATGGAAGTCGATGACGTAACTATTGACAAAGTATATACTATGGGTGAGAAAATGAGCAAGGCGGGAATGAATACCTTAATGGGAATGGGAACCGTATTTGCCGTATTAATTTTAATCAGTCTGGTTATCAGCTGCTTTAAAATCTTCCCATATCTGGAGAAGAAAAAAGCTGGACAGGCTGCAGGAATACAGACAGAAACTGTTGTACAGCAGACAGAGGCAGGAGAAGAGGTTACAGATGACTTGGAATTAGTAGCAGTCATTGCCGCTGCCGTAGCTGCATCCACAGGAACTTCTACAGACGACTTTGTAGTACGTTCCATCAAGAGAAGATATTAATTGTAAAATTAGGAGGAAATTAAGATGAAAAGCTATACAATTACCGTAAATGGAAATGTTTATGATGTTACTGTAGAAGAGACAGGTGCATCTGCACCTTCCGCAGCTCCAAGAAAGGCAGCTCCGGTTGCAGCAGCACCGGCATCACCGGCAGCAAGTGCTGGCGCAGGAAGCGTTAAGATTGAAGCAGGAGCAGCAGGAAAAGTATTCAAAATTGAAGCAAGTGAAGGAGCTGCTGTAAAGAAAGGTGATACGGTCTTAATCCTTGAGGTTATGAAGATGGAGACACCTGTTGTTGCACCACAGGATGGTACAGTAGCAAGTATCAATGTAGCAGTTGGAGATACAGTAGAAGCAGGTGCATTACTTGCAACTTTAGATTAATAGAAGCCAGGAGGACAAATTATGAGTTACGTAGGAGAAACAATGTCAAACCTCCTGCACCAGACAGCATTTTTAAATCTGACATGGGGTAACTTTGTCATGATTGGTGTTGCATTCATATTCCTGTTCTTAGCAATTAAGAAAGAATATGAACCATTACTGTTAGTCCCGATTGCATTTGGTATGTTATTGGTTAACATTTATCCGGACATTATCATGAGCCCGGAAGAGGCAAGTAATGGCGTAGGTGGTTTATTACACTATTTTTATATATTAGATGAATGGTCAATTCTTCCATCCCTGATTTTCTTAGGAGTTGGAGCAATGACAGACTTCGGACCGTTGATTGCGAATCCAATCAGCTTTCTGCTTGGAGCGGCAGCACAGTTCGGTATTTTCTCTGCATACTTCCTTGCAATCTTTTTAGGATTTAATGACAAGGCAGCAGCAGCCGTATCCATCATTGGTGGTGCGGATGGTCCTACTTCCATTTTCCTTGCGGGAAAATTAGGACAGACAGGTTTACTTGGACCGATTGCCGTGGCGGCATATTCATACATGGCGTTAGTTCCGATTATTCAGCCGCCGATTATGAAATTATTTACAACGAAAAAAGAACGTGCGATTAAGATGGAGAACTTAAGACCGGTATCTAAATTAGAGAGAATCTTATTCCCAATCATCGTTACTACAATCGTATGTCTGATTCTTCCTACAACAGCACCATTAGTAGGTATGTTAATGCTTGGTAACTTATTCCGTGAGTCCGGTGTAGTACGTCAGTTGACAGAGACAGCTTCTAATGCATTGATGTATATCGTAGTTATCTTACTGGGTACATCCGTAGGTGCGACGACAAGTGCAGAGGCATTCTTAAATATAACCACTATTAAGATTGTAATACTTGGACTTGTAGCATTCGTATTTGGTACAGCAGCCGGAGTGTTGTTCGGTAAATTAATGTGCCTGTTAACGAAGGGTAAGATCAATCCATTAATCGGTTCTGCCGGAGTATCCGCAGTTCCTATGGCTGCCCGTGTTTCACAGAAGGTCGGAGCAGAAGAAGATCCAACAAACTTTTTACTTATGCACGCAATGGGACCAAACGTTGCAGGAGTTATCGGTACTGCCGTAGCAGCCGGTGTATTCATGGCAATCTTTGGTATTTAGGAGGAGAATAAATCATGGCAGAAAAAAAACCATTAAAAATAACAGAAACTGTTCTGCGTGATGCACATCAGTCTTTGATTGCAACCAGAATGACGACAGATGAGATGCTTCCAATCATTGAAAAAATGGATCAGGTTGGATATAACGCAGTAGAGTGCTGGGGAGGAGCTACCTTCGATGCATGTTTACGTTTCTTAAAAGAAGATCCATGGGAGCGTCTTAGAAAATTAAAAGATGGATTCAAAAATACAAAATTACAGATGTTATTCCGTGGACAGAATATCTTAGGATACCGTCCATATGCAGATGACGTAGTTGAGTATTTCGTACAGAAATCCATCGCAAACGGAATTGATATCATTCGTATTTTCGACTGTCTGAACGATATCCGTAATTTACAGACAGCAGTTACAGCATGTAACAAAGAAAAAGGACATGCACAGGTTGCATTATCTTATACTTTAGGTGATGCTTATACCTTAGATTACTGGAAAGAAATGGCTAAGAAAGTAGAGGATATGGGTGCTGATTCCTTATGTATTAAGGATATGGCAGGTCTGTTAGTTCCTACAAAGGCAACAGAGTTAGTACAGGCATTAAAAGAATCTACAAGCCTTCCAATCGAACTTCATACACACTATACTTCCGGTGTGGCTTCCATGACCTATATGAAAGCCGTAGAAGCAGGATGTGACATCATCGATACAGCAATGTCACCATTTGCTTTAGGAACTTCCCAGCCGGCAACAGAAGTTATGGTAGAGGCATTCAAGGGAACAGAATATGACACAGGATTAGATCAGGACAAATTAGCAGAAATCGCTGACTACTTCAGACCAATGCGTGAAGAGTGCTTAGAGAGCGGTTTAATGAATCCGAAGGTATTAGGTGTCAATATCAAAACATTATTATACCAGGTACCGGGCGGTATGTTATCAAACCTGATTTCTCAGTTAAAAGAGCAGGGAAAAGAAGACAAATACGAAGAAGTACTTGCAGAAGTACCACGTGTTCGTAAAGACCTCGGTGAGCCGCCGCTTGTAACACCATCATCCCAGATTGTAGGTACACAGGCTGTATTCAACGTATTAATGGGCGAGCGTTACAAAGTTGCAACAAAAGAGACAAAAGACGTATTACTTGGAAAATACGGTCAGACAGTAAAACCATTCAATCCGGAAGTTGTTGACAAGGTACTTGGCGAAGAGAAGAAAAACGCAATTACCTGTCGTCCGGCAGATCTTTTAGAGCCGGAATTAGACAAGTTAGAATCTGAGATGAAACAGTGGAAACAGCAGGATGAAGACGTATTAACCTACGCTTTATTCCCACAGGTTGCTACAGATTTCTTCAAATATCGTGAAGCTCAGCAGACAGGAGTAGATCAGAATATTGCAGATACGAAAAACGGGGCATATCCGGTTTAATCAGAGTTTCTGAAGATGGAAAAGAGGAGACACCTTTGTGTCAATGTCATTAAGTTAACATTGTAGATTGGGCAGCCTAATAGAGATCAGGCAG
>JBJELL010000152.1:0-2813 GCA_051879115.1 Lachnospiraceae bacterium | reverse complement strand
AAACTGTCCTTGTCTTTTTCTTCTGCTAACCACGTTGTCTGCATCTCTCCTCGAATCTTCATAAAGCCTGCTCATTTTTCGAACTGCCGACTAAAAAAGCGGAGAAAACCTGTCACAGCTTCCTCCGCTCCTCCTCTGTATACTGTTCTTATTAGCACACGGTAGCTCGGATGTATTTATCATAAAGGCTTGCTATTGCCCTTGCAAAATCATCATCTGCAAAGCGTCCTGCACCACTGGCAAGCATAAACTCTCCAACAATCTGTCCTGTAGGTATCAGAACAACCTTCAGTCTCTTCTGATGTATTCCGCAGAATACGCTTTCTACTAATGGCTCTTTCATTGCATGATTTCCTCCTCTCTGGCAAGTTCTAACAATACAGAGGTCAAAAGCTTATTTATTAGCTCCCTTTTCGTACTGATTAATTCCTGTCCCTGCGTTACCAACGTCAAGGTGAATCCAACCCCTGCACCTCTCCGAACTCTCTTGAAGTCCGTATTCCTGCATTGATAACCACTTTTTCCGAAGTTCCTGTCCTGTTTGTTTCCATGCTTAATTGCTCCTTTCAACCTTAAAATTTTTTATTTATATAACCATTCATATACAGACGCTTCTGTAACCTGTTCATTCATTCTAAAATGTCTGTCCCTTGATTTTCCAATACCCTAAATAAGCGCGAAAACGTATCACGTGCTTATCGCTCCACAGCAAAAAAAGAAATACACTGCTATTTCTAACAGTGTATCTCCTTCAAATCAGATAAAACTATTATGTAATGGGTAACATTTTATTGAACATCATTCTTCTTCCGGTTTGTAATTCAGTACATTAAAGCCGTTATCTTTCGCCCATTGCTCAGCATAAGAGCCTTTCGGTGCAAAAATTACTTCGAGCTTATAGCATCCAGCAAATGCATACCTTCCTATCTCTTTCATGCCTTCTTGAATTGTGATACTTGTCAGACTGCCACAGCCAGAAAATGCCTGCTCTCCTATCTCTGTCACACTGCTCGGAATTGTGATATCCGTTAAACTGCTACATTCAGAAAATGCATACATTCCTATCTTTTTCACACCATCATGGATTGTGATGCTTGTCAAACTGCTACAGTCAGAAAATGCCTGCACTCCTATCTCTGTCACACTGTCTGGAATAATTATGTTAGTCAGGCTACGACAGTACCTAAATGCGATAGACCCTATCTCTGTCACGCCGCCCGGAATTGTGATATCCGTTAAACTGCTACAACTCTTAAATGCACTATATCCTATACTTGTCACACTGTCTGGAATAATTATGCTAGTCAAACTGCTGCAACCCGAAAATGCTTCGTTTTCTATACTTGTCACACTATCTGGAATAATTATGCTAGTCAGACTGCTACACCCCATAAATGCACCCGCACCTATCTCTATCACACCATTCGGGATTGTGATATACGTTAAACTACAGTACGCAAATGCACTATGCTCTATACTTGTCACACCATCCGGGATTATGATGTTTGTCAGACTACTACATCCTTTAAACGTGCAACCTTCTATCTTCGTCACATTATCTGGAATTGTGATACTTGTTAGGCTGCTACAATCATAAAATGCATACTCTCCTATCTCTGTTACACCGTCCGGAACTTTAATGCTTGTCAAACTACTACAGCCGCTAAATACATTATCTCTTAACTCTGTCACACCATTCGGAATCTTGATGCTTGTCAAACTGCTACACCAGGAAAATGCACTCTCTCCTATCTCTGTCACGCTCTCCGGAATTGTGATACTAGTCAAACTGCTACACCCAGAAAATGCACTCTCTCCTATCTCTGTCACCGGAATTCCATATATCTCATCCGGTATCACTACCACCTTTAACGAATTATCCTTTAATCCTGTAATCCGTATATTCCCGTCATCTGTCTGCTCTAACTTAAAATATTGGGCATCTGTTACCGGTGCCGGTGTTGGAGTTGCCGTCGGTTTCGGTGTAGCTGTTGGCTTTGACGTCGCCGTTGGCTTGGGGGTCGCGGTAGGCTTAGGCGTTGGTGCTTTCGTCGGTGCCTCAGTCGGTATGTATGTCTCCTCCGGTGTAGGTGTTACGATTTCTGAGATATCCTCTACTATTTTTGATGATGATACCCAATTTTCTTTCAACCATCCTTCAGCATAGGAACCCTTCGGTGTTACATAGTATTCACTATCCAGTCCTTCACTGTGTTCACCAATCTCTGTCACGCTATCCGGAAGTATTATACTGGTCAACCGACAATCTAAAAACGCCTCTTCACCAATCGAGGTCACACTTCCCGGGATAATTATACTTGTCAGATTCCTACAGAAAGCAAACGATTCATTACCAATCGTAATCACGCCGAACGGAATCTCAATGTCTGTTAATTCACTGCAGGAAAATGCATAGTTTCCGATATGAGCCACCGTATCAGGTATTATAGTTGTACTGCAGCCTGCAATCAGCGTATTTGTTTCCTTGTCAATGATTGCATTGCACTCATTTCCGTTCTCATCTCTTGAGGTATACTTCGGGTTATTTTCATCCACACGCAGACCGACAAGCTTTCCAAGATAACAAAATGCCTGTTCTTCAATGCTTATCACACTGGCAGGTATTTCTATGCTTACATGGTCATCACTGTCATAAAATGCCCTCTCACCTATTTCCGTTACCGGGAGTCCGTTAATCATTGCAGGTATCCTTACCCTCTCTACATAAGCATCGGTAATTCGAATCGTTCCGTCCTCTTTTATTTCAAACTCCAAATCGCTTACATCCGTTTCCGGAATCTGTGTTGGACTTG
>JBJELL010000151.1:0-2815 GCA_051879115.1 Lachnospiraceae bacterium | reverse complement strand
CTCCATATCGAGCCTGTGAAACAGGAACTCCACCCACATAAGCAGTCTTAGCTCCATAGGGAGCGGGACTGGAGCCTCGAAGAGGCGACGAGTGTGTATGTGGGTGGAGAGCTGTGCATAGTAACGAACATATCATCGCAGATAGCAAAGACATGCTCCTTGAAATTTTGGCATGATGGTAACGGAATACCACATATTATCGAAAAAATCCATGATATATTCAAAATAAATTTCATTTTCCGATAACCTATCCTATCAGTAGCAAAATGATTAGTGTGACAGCCTTTTTTCGTCGTTTTGAAGATGAATTTATTGCAGTATCATCGGAAATACGGTATAATAAAGACATAATTAATGGGAAACGCAGAAGAAAAAAGATTTGCAGAAGGAGACACAAGCGTATGGCAGAAGAAAGAAAAAACAAAAAAGGAATTGGAGTTACAGCGCGTCTGGTTGGCATTACCATGGTACCGATTATCTGTATCTTGCTCATATTGAGTTTTATTGCAATAAGCGATATGAAAGATGGTATGATAAAGACGCTGTATGACGGAATGGCAGGAATGGCAGGAAGTGTACAGTCTGCGTATGCTATTGTATATCAGGGTGATTATACAGTGGATGAAAAGACTGGAGCACTCAAAAAAGGTGAGGTGGACTTAACTCCGACAAATGTTATGATGGATCAGATGGTAGAAAAATCCAATTATAACATGATTTTAACTTATGGTGATGAGATTAAGATTACCACCATGACGGATAAGAATAAAGAACGTATTATTGGAAAGAAGTTCACAGACGAAGACACGAAAGAGAATGTTTTAAAGAAGGGAAAAGATTATAAGGATAGTCAGACCAAGATTGAAGGAGAATCCTATTATACTTATACAACCCCACTGAAGAATACAGATGGAAGTATTGTGGGTCTGGTATGTATCACAGAACCAAGTAAAGAGATAGACGATTATATTGCGGGCAGGGTTAAGATTATTATAGGATTTGCAATTGGACTGCTTTTGATTACACTTACTACAACAGTAATTGTATCGAAATCTTTGGCAGGTGCTATTAAAATTTCAGAAAAAGCATTGCTTGATTTATCCAGCGGACGCATTAATATTCAGATTGAAGAGAGGTTCTTAAATAGAAAAGATGAGATTGGAAGAATGGCAAATGCCTTAAACGATTTGCAGGAAAGATTAAAACAGATTATTAGTGATATTAAAGATTCTTCCGCAGTCTTATTAGATTCCGGTGAGAATTTAAGCCAGATGGCACAGCAGAGTAACATAGCAGCAGATGAAATCAGTCGTGCGGTAGAAGATATTTCCAAGGGTGCTGTCTCACAGGCAGAAGAGATTGAATCCGCTTCCATGTATGTAGGAGATATGGGAGATGTGGTAGGAAAGATTGTAGATGGTGTTGGAACCTTAGAAACTACTTCCGATGAGATGAAAAATGCAGGAGATGAGTCTACTGACATCATAGGAAAGTTAACAGAGTCTAGTGACAGAACCACAAAAGCCATTGCACATATTGGAAATCAGATCAAAGTAACCAATGATTCTGTACAGGCAATCGGAGAGGCAGCGAAGCTGATTACTTCGATTGCAGACCAGACCAGTCTTCTTGCTCTGAATGCTTCGATTGAAGCAGCAAGAGCCGGAGAGGCAGGAAAAGGATTTGCTGTAGTAGCAGATGAGATTGGACAGTTAGCAGACCAGTCCACGACTTCGGCAGTTCAGATTCAGGAAGTGATTGATCATCTGTTAGAAGAGTCCGAGAAGACCGTGGAAGTTATGGAAGAAGTAAATGTCCTTGTAGCAGAACAGCAGGAGAAGCTGGATGAGACAAGACAGAAATTCCAGGCAGTTAGTGCCGGAATTACAAGTTCAAAAGAGGATACGATAGCAATTAGAAGTCATACGGAAACATATTTTGCAGCTAGAAATAAAGTTTCGGATGTTATTCAGAATCTTTCCGCTATCTCCGAAGAAAATGCAGCTTCAACGGAGCAGACCACCGCTTCTATGCAGGAATTAAATGCTACCATTAATCTGTTAGCAGATGCTGCTAAGAATTTAACAGAACTGTCTCAAAAGTTAGATGGAGAAATAGGTTTCTTCCGGTTTGGTGATGAGTAGTAAGGAGATTTGCCTTGAAAGAGACAATTCAAAGCATCATACAGTCTTTGCCTTACAAGATAATCTTAAGTAAGGCAAAGAACTGTGAATATAAAAAGGTTCAGATTTTAAAAAAAGAAAAATCTTACCAGATTGAAAAATATACACAAAAACAGGTATTCCATGAGAATATTTCAAAGGAAGAACTTACAGACTATTTAGAGCAGGAACTGGGTATACATTTTTTTCAACTGAATGCGTGGGATGCACAAAATGAATATCAGTTGCTGGTTTCTAAAAAAGGAAAGGTGCATAAGACAGTAAAAAGCTGTGGTACAAATGCTCCGAAAGAACAGTCTGAGCACAACAGACAGAAAAAATATCTGATACCGGAAGGACAGATGATAGAACCTCTGATGGATATGGGAATTTTTACAAAAGAGGGAAAAGTCGTGCACAGCATGTACGATAAGTATCGGCAGATTAACCGTTTTGTAGAATTAGTGGATGATGCGGTTAAGAACCGCAGTGAGGAAGAACTTCATATCATTGATTTTGGATGCGGAAAATCTTATCTGACCTTTATTCTGTATTATTATTTTACCCGGATTCGTGGAATACAGGTGTATATGACGGGTCTGGACTTAAAAGCCGATGTCATAGAAAAATGCAACCGGGCAGCTAAGAAGTAC
>JBJELL010000150.1:0-2816 GCA_051879115.1 Lachnospiraceae bacterium | reverse complement strand
GGAAAAAGACCTATAAGGCAGCGAAAAAACCGTGGGATAACAGAGAATATTCTATTGGTTATAAACTTCCGCCATATGGGGTTGCAATATTTGAATTCTAGAAGATGAGAACAGGACAACGGGGTTGTCGCATAATCATGCGGTGATCCCGTTAAGTTTTTTCTGTAAAATTCCGAAATACATATCAGAAATATAGATTCGTAAAGAAGCAAAGATACAGCGGAGGAATTTATGAGAGTTGATTTAAGCAATCTGACAGAGACTACGCAAAAGAGTACCGGTGTACAGAAACGGGAAAGCGGTACGGTTCTAATAGAAAGTAGCAAAACAAAAGAAGTCGATAAGACAGGTAAGTCCTATCGTGTAAAAAATGTAACCTATGAGAAACCACTTACAGAAGATGAGACAAATCTTGCAAAAAAAGTTCAGGAAATGCAGGGCATGGACCCACAGACGGTAAAACAGCAGATGGGAATCCTTGCGAATACCACCACAGAAAAAGATTATGAAAAAATGCTAGAAGACGGACTCAATGTTAAAGAAGAAGAGATTCCGGTTATCGTAACAGAGATGGACAAGATTAAGATTCAGCTTGCAAAAGCCGGAGTAGACATCAGTATCTTTGGTGACAGTCTCGATTCTGCACAGATAGAAGAAGTCTTAGGAACTGTGCATTTACCGGCAACAAAGGAAAATGTAACTGAGACAAAAGAAGCACTTGCTATGGCAGAAAGTCTTGAGAATCCTTCCGACGGTGCCATCAAATACTTACTGGACAATGAATTAGAGCCCACCATTGACAATCTCTACAAAGCGGAGCACAGTGGCAGCAATGCCTATGTGCCACAGGATGCAGAGCAGATTGATTTTAAAGAGTTAGATATACAGATAGAAAAGGTTTTAGAAGAGAATGGGTTTGAGGTCAGCGATGAGAATATGGAGGACGGACGCTGGCTTGTACAAAATGAGATACCGTTGACGAAAGAAAACCTTGAGAACTATCAGGAGTTAAAAGCATTACAGCTTCCTGCAAAAAATGAAGAGGTTATGATGGCGGTTGCAGATGCCGTTATGCAGGGAAAACGTCCCAAAGATGCTATTTTAACCATTACAGAACGGAGAAAATTAGAAGAAGCCCGCTTAGAGATGAGTGCAAAGGCAAACTATGCCCATTTGGATAAGGATATGGCAATCGACACCGAATCCATCGCAAAGACGGTGGACGCTCTTAAGGAAGCAGAGGAGTCCTATTACAAGAACTTCTTAACTCAGGGTGGAGTAGAGCCTACCGAAGAAAATATTAAGATATACCAAAACATTGAGCAGGTATTTGAGGAATTAAAGAACGTTCCGGCCTACACCCTCGGAAGGAAAGAGGGAAATCTGGACACTCCGAATAAAATCCATGAAGAAGGACGAATCTTACAGGATACCTTTGAAAAAGCCAATGAGTCCTATGAGACCCTGATGACAGCTCCACGCAAAGATATGGGAGATTCCATTCAAAAGGCATTCCGTAATGTAGATGATATTTTAGCGGACTTAGAATTAGAACCAAATCAGATGAACCAGAGGGCAGTCCGTATCTTAGCCTATAATGAGATGGAAATTACCGTAGAAAATGTAACACAGATGAAGGCATTGGATGAAAAAGTCCAGCAGACCTTCCAGAATATGACCCCTTCTGTGGTACGTGAAATGATTAAAACAGGAGTCAATCCCCTAGACTTAAGTCTCGACGAATTAAATCAGGCAGCAGTAGAAATCAAAGACCAGCTTGGCATTGACAATGAGACTGAAAAGTTTAGCAGATACCTCTATAAATTAGAGCAGAATGGGCAGATTGCAGAAGAGGAGCGAAGTGCATTTATCGGAATCTACCGTCTGATTGCCCAGGTGGAGAAGACCGATGGTGCAGCCATTGGAATGTTGGCACAGCAGGGAGCAGAGTTTACCATGAGAAACCTGCTTACCGCAGTCAGAAACAGTAAAAAAGAGGGAAAAGAATATACGGTAGATGATGAGTTTGGTGGACTAGAAGACCTTGAAAAAACAGGAGTATCCATTACAGAACAGATTGAAGCCGGATATCAGAATGACTGTCTTAAAGATGTTGCAAGGCAGATAAGCCCGGAAAAGATGGCTCAGATTCAAAACTGGGAGGATATGACACCGGAGCAGTTAAAACACGCCTTAGAGCAGTTAGCGGATAATCAGGAAATACAAAAAAGCTATGTAGAACAGGAAATTGCCGATTACCGCGCCGCTGCCACAGCCTCGGAAGATGTCTATAAAATGTTAGACCAGTATGATTTGCCAAAGACTGTCAGTACGGTTCTTGCGGCACAGGAAATGTTAAATAACGGAAATGGAGTCTTCCGTAAACTGTTTGCAAAAGCCGCAGATACACAGAATATCAGTCTTGCAGATATTGAACAACAGATTTTAGAAGAGTTTGCAGAAGCAGTTAAGACCCCGGAAGACATGGCAAAAGCACATAGAAAACTTGCCGAGACAGCAGAAAATGTCATGAAATCCATGATGAATGAAACCGAGGTAACCAGCGTGGATTTAAAAGAGATGCGCATGATACATACCCAGATAGAACTTGGTACGAAGATGGCGAAGGAAGAGACCTATCACATTCCGGTATTAGTCGGTGACTCCGTAACCGGAGTGTCTCTTAAGATTGTCCGGGGAAAAGAGGAAAAAGGCAGAGTAGATGTAATTTTTGGCGGTGAAAATGTGGGCAAGGTGGCAGCACAGATTTCCGCAAAGGGCACGAAGATAGAGGCATATATCGTATCCGATTCCAA
>JBJELL010000149.1:0-12624 GCA_051879115.1 Lachnospiraceae bacterium | reverse complement strand
CTATTTCGTTTTTCTTCCTTTTTCTTCGCTTTTGCAGCTTTCTTTGCCGCTTTTTTATCCAGTGCTACGCCTTCTTCTAAATTCTCTTCTGCCATCTTTTCACCTCTTTTTTAAGATTCCCTGTGATAGTTATAACTCACAAGCTGATCTACTGCCCGGTTTTCCTCATATGCAATTTCCTGCTTGAACTCTTCAAAAGCCTTTTCTCTGAGTTTTTCATAGGTCTTACGTTCTATCATCACTTCGTTGAGACGATTTCTTGCAAGTTCCACATTCTTCTCTGCCGCATGCACTTCCATCATCTGGGTACGGATTGCGGATTTCATCGCTTCTACTGCATGCTTGCAGGTTTTAATCTCCTGAATGTTAATCTTTCCTTTGACAAGTTCTCTCGCATGCTTTTCATATCCCGCCTTGCGGACCAGAAGCTGTCTCAACTTATCTTCTTCTTCCCGAAGCTTCGTGTTGGCCAGCCCATATTCTGCCTTTCTCTGCTCTTCCATCTTTATTTTCAAATCCAGAATATTCTGCATACGATATTGAAACTTTGCCATTTTTTACCCCTATTCTGCAAAGAGCTGTTTTAAAAGCTCTAATTCTTCATCAAATAAGAATTTTTCGTCAGTCCTCTGTTGTAAAAATTCATTGACTGCATCAATCTTTGAGATTGCATAATCTATATTTTTATTAGAGCCTTTTTTATAGGCTCCAATATTAATCAAATCTTCCGCTTCCGAGTAAGTTGCCAGTACATTTTTCAATCTTCCAGAAGCTGCTTTATGTTCCTCGTCCACAATAGAACTCATAACACGGGAGATACTTTGCATTACATCGATTGCCGGATAGTGATTTTTATGTGCCAGCTTTCGATTCAGCATAATGTGCCCGTCCAAAATACTTCTTGCTGTATCGGTAATTGGTTCGTTGAAGTCATCTCCATCTACCAATACGGTATAGAGTCCGGTAATGGAACCTCTGTCGGAATTTCCTGCACGCTCTAAAAGTTTTGGCATCTCTGAATAAACACTTGGCGGATACCCCCTTGTTACCGGCGGTTCGCCTGAAGCAAGTCCAATCTCCCTTTGTGCCATGGAAAAACGGGTCAGGGAGTCCATCATTAAAAGTACGTCTTTCCCCTGATCTCTGAAATATTCTGCAATGGCTGTTGCTGTCTTTGCTGCCTTATTACGAATCAGTGCAGGTTTATCGGAAGTTGCAATGACAACAACGGAGCGTTTCATTCCTTCTTCTCCAAGATCCCTTTCTACGAACTCCCGCACTTCTCTTCCTCGCTCGCCAATCAGTGCGATTACATTGATATCGGCTTTGGTATTTCTTGCAAACATTCCCATCAGGGTACTCTTACCAACTCCGGAACCGGCAAAGATTCCAATACGCTGTCCTTTTCCTACGGTTATCAATCCATCTACCGCTTTGACTCCTAAAGGCAGAACCGTATTGATAATCTCTCTTGACATAGGATCCGGTGGCTGTGCCTCTACCGGATATTCATATTCCAAATCCAGTTTTTCTACATCTGTTGGTCTTCCAATTCCGTCTAAGGTATGACCTAACAGCTCATCACCTACCGGAACGGTCAGAGGATGCCCCGTATTCTCCACAATACATCCCACACCAAGTCCCTCAATACTGTCAAAAGGCATTAAAAGCAGACGTTTGTCACGGAATCCCACCACCTCTGCCATAATAAATATCCCTTTCGTCTTATCTATGATAATCCGGCATAAATCATTAATCTTAGCATCCGGTCCCACAGACTCAATTGTAAGTCCAACTATTTTTACTACCTTACCCAAACGGTTAAAATAGGTCTTTTCTGTTAACTGCAAATACTTTTCCGCATCAAATACCAAACAACTCACCTAATTTATACTCAAACTCTTTAAATCCTTAATCAGATTCTCTAATTGCACTCCTAGGCTACAGTCAAACATCCCGGAGTCTGTCTCTATCGTACATTGATTCTCTTCTAAGAGAGGATCGGAAATAACTTCTAAGGAAATGTCCTCTCCTACCCGCTGTTCAATCTCGCGTTTCCTACTCTCTATAAATTCAAAATTCACATTCGCCACTCTGATACGAAATTCCTTACTTCCTTCGATATCCATAATGGCATCCGATATCAATGACAGAAGAATCTCTGTCTTATCTCCGAACTGAATGTGAAATACTTTTTCAAAAACCTTTGCCACAACGTCTACAAGTTGTGGTTCCATCTGTTCTAACTTTCTCTGATAATCCGCATGTAAGGAATTCTCAACCTCCTGCAGTTGCCTTCTGAGTTCTATCTCTTCGGCATCTGCCTTTGCCTTTCCTTCCTCATATCCGCGTAATTTTCCCTCTTCCTCTGCCTGAAGTAATACCTGTTTTTTCTGTTCTTCGGCATTGATAAGGATTGCATCTGCTTTCGCCTTTGCCTGTGCTAATATCTCTTCGGCTTCCTCTTTTGCCTGTGCCACATAATCCACCTCAGGCTCTTTAAGAATGGCATCTACACGCTCTGCTCCGAGTCCGCTGCTGAATCCTTCCGTAAACCCGGCTTCTTCGCCTGCCTGTATCCTCATCTTTCTGGAAAGTTCTTCTAACTTTTCTTCCACCATCTGATTGGAATTAATGACACGGGTTGCGATTTCCTGGGAATTGATAAACCGCTGCTTATAAAGATTAGACGACAATCTCGTCACCTCCGCCTCTGGAAATTACAATCTCAGCAGAATCTTCTAACTTACGGATAATACCAACAATCTTCTGCTGTGCTTCTTCAACATCCTTCATACGAACAGGTCCCATGAATTCCATATCCTCTTTAATCATAGCTGCCAAACGTTTAGACAGATTCTTAAAGATAACATTCTGAACCTCCTCATTAGCACCCTTAAGGGCAATTCCAAGATCATTGTTATCTACATCACGCAGCACACGCTGGATTGCACGGTCGTCCAGTAAAAGAATGTCCTCGAATACGAACATCTTTTTGCGGATTTCGTCTGCCAGTTCCGGCTGTTCGATTTCCAAAGATTCCATGATGTGTTTTTCGGTTCCACGGTCTACTGTATTCAAAATCTCTACGATAGAATCCACACCGCCTGCAATGGTGTAATCCTGATTGAGCAAAGATGCCAGCTTTCTCTCCAACACGCGTTCTACTTCTTTGATTACATCCGGTGAGGTACGGTCCATCATCGCAATACGCTTTGCAACATCTGCCTGTTTTTCCGGCACCAAAGCTCCTAAAATCATGGCAGACTGCGACGGTGACAGGTAAGAAAGAATCATTGCAATCGTCTGAGGATGCTCATCCTGAATAAAGTTCAGTACCTGACTTGGGTCTGTCTTACGGATAAATTCAAACGGACGTACCTGTAAAGAAGCTGTCAGCTTGGTAATTACATCCTGTGCCTTCTCTTCGCCTAATGCCTTCTCTAAAAGTTCTTTTGCATATCCGATACCGCCTTCTGCAATGTACTGCTGTGCTAAGCAGACCTGATAGAACTCATTCAATACATCTTCTTTTTCCTGAGGAGATATGCTTCTTGTATTAGCAATCTCCAATGTCAATTCTTCAATTTCTTCTTCCTTAAGGTGTTTAAAAATCGTCGCTGATTTCTCAGGTCCCAATGCTATTAAAAGCACTGCCGCTTTCTGAACACCGCTTAATCCTTCATTTGCCATAATTTAATCCCACTCATCATTTAACCAGTTACGCAGCAGCGCTGCTACTGCTTCCGGATTTTCGTCTACAAATTTCTCGATTAATATCCTTGTCTCGGACTTCTCATTCAATCCGATATCCTCTAATTCAGCCTCTTTCGTAGTCTCTAAGAGGGTTTCAACAGAAAGCTCCGGTTCGATTTCCTCCTCCGGCTCTTTTCTCGTACTGCGGAAAACCACAAATCCCAGCAATGCAAAAATCAAGACTGCTAATGCAATCTGCAGATAATCGCTGATTGTCCTTCCTGAATTTTCCGAATACTGGAAAAACGGTACCTCGTACGCCACAATAGAGATATTCTCCTGTGGAATTCCTGTTGCATTTGCTACCATCGCCAGCAAATCTCCATCCACATCAATCTTTTGACGGTCACTGTTCTCTGCCGCAAACTCATCAAAGGTCATATCATCTAACTGCCCCTGTGCCTTCAACGTATCTTCATCGTAAATACGATTGACACTGCAAACAACGGTAATAGAAGAGTTATCATATTGGATATCCCCAACAGACCCCTCCGTCTCCGTAATTTTCTCGTTTGGACTAAAGTCTTCTGTTACATCCGAAATCGTAGAAGAACTCGTCTCTCCATCCTGCATCATATAAGTAGTATCATCATTAGCATCGGTTCCCGGTGTTGCAGCCGCACCGCCCGTAGACTCTGACTCATAAGTGCTTCTACTGTCGAGATATCCCTGTTCCTGACCCTCAGCTACATAATATTCATGGTCTGTAACCTTTTCTTTATCGAAATTTAATGACAGATTTAAGCCGACTTCCACATTGTCATAGACTTTTGTTCCCATGATAACATCTTTGACATTGCTCTTTACCATGTTCTCTACCTTCGTCTGATAGGACAGGTTACTACTCGCCGTTCCTGCCGTCGTGCTGCTGTCCCCGCCGGAGAACAATAGATTCGTATCAGAATCCATAATTGTAACACGGTCTGTTGTATCATTTCCAACCTCTGTTGCTATGTACTTCGCAATTCCTGCTGCCTGATCCTCATCCATTTCTCCATCCAAGGTCAGGATTACACTGGCATAGGTCTCTTCCCCCTTTGAGATAATGGTTCCATCATCTGTAGGAATAGAAAGGGATACCGTTGCCGCTTCTACATTGGAAAGCTGTGAGAGCTGATCTGCAAATTTTTCTTCCAGATATAGCTGGTATTTCTTCGTCTTATCTGCTTCTGTTGAAGAAAAACCTCCATCAAAGACACTGTCTATGGAGTATCCTTCTGTCGGAATATCGTTTGAACCTAAAAGGATTGATGCATTTGCTTCATCTTTCTCATTGACACTAAAACTCAGTCCATCCGAAGAAGTCTCATAGGCAATCTGTTCTCCCTCTAACAGTTCTTTAACCTGTCCTGCTTCCTTAGTGGATTCACAGTTAATCAAAGTTACCATCTTCGGTCTGGTCATTACGAAAATCAAAATCGCAAGCGCTACAACCACAACTGCCGTAATGCTGATTAGCAATGCTTTCTGTTTGGAAGTGAATTTTTTCCACCATTCCTTTATTCTATTTAAAACTTCGTTTATCTTCTCCTGCATTCCCTACTCACTCCACGATTTTAAATCTGCATATTCATAATCTCTTTATACGCTTCTAATACCTTATCGCGTACAGCAACTGTGTATTGCAGTGCCACATTTGCCTTTTCCTGAGCAATCTGCAAATCATGGGTGTTTACTGACTCACCTAATGCAAACTGTATTTCTGCCGACTCTGCATCATTTTGCAATTCGTTTGTCTCTCCTACCATTCCAAGCATGGACTGGAATACGTTGTCAAAGCTCTGATCCTTTGTCTGTTTGGATTTCTCCACTGCCGCCTGTATATAGTCAGATGAAATATTTGTAATCGCTGAAATATCCATTGCCCTAAATGCCTCCCATTATCAACCTTTTCCAATCTGCAATCCTGCCTGTGCTATGGACTTACTTGCATCAAATGCCGTAGCATTTGCCTCATAAGCTCTACTCGCATCAATCAGGTTCGTCATCTCTGTTATAATATTTACATTCGGATAGGAAACGTAACCATTTTCATCCGCATCGGGATGGGAAGGGTCGTATTTCATGATATAATCCGTACTTTCATCTTCTGTAACGGATACGACTTTTACGCCGTTTCCGGTATACTGCTGTCTGGTTCCCTGCAACACATTGCTAAAAGGTGTCACATCCTTCTCCTGAAAGGTTACGATCTTTCTGCGGTAAGGAGTTCCATCCTCTGTCCTTGTAGTGTTGACATTTGCAACATTTTCCGCAATGATGTCTGTTCTGAAACGCTGTGCCGTCATTCCGCTGGCACTAATGTCGAATGACTGAAATAAACCCATCTACCTTTCCTCCCTTTTTCTATCCCATTACACTCTTAAGTCTTGAAAACTCATGTGAAACACTATCCGTCAATGCCGTATATCGAAGTTGCTCAGAAGCTAACTCCATCTCTTCCGTATCAATATCCACATTATTTCCATCCAGACGATAAGAATAATTTGCTGAATCCGTATAGGTCTTCGCATTCAGATGATTCATATGTAAATTCTGTACCTTTTTGTCGAGAGTCTCATATTTTGAACGTCCCAATTCACTCTTTAAGACACCTTCAAAGTCTACCTCCTGACGTTTATATCCCGGTGTATCCACATTTGCAAGGTTATTTGTAATGGCAGCTTCACGCAGCCAACTGCCGTCTGCAGCCTTATCCAATACATTAATATAGCTGTATGCTCCTGACGTTATCATATCCTGCTCCTTTCTTCCGAACAGCGTCTCCATCTACCGTTTTTGCATAAAAATAGACAAAGACATCCACATCTTATTCTATTATAAATTATCTCGTAGAAAAGACAAGTAGTTTTTTACAGAATCCTGCGGAATTTTGTCATTTTATCCACAAAATCAAATTTTTTTGTCGAATAAAACAACAAAAAAAGAGACTTACAGAATACTGTAAATCCCTTTACTTTTCTTAAATCCTTTTAAGCTTTATCCCGTTGTTTTTTCAATTTTTCCAATTCGTCAAAAACCACATCGTTGATGACTTTGATATAGGTTCCTTTCATTCCTGAGGAACGTGATTCAATGACTCCCGCACTTTCAAACTTACGGAGTGCATTGACGATAACGGATCTTGTAATTCCCACCCGGTCTGCTATCCGGCTTGCTACGAGAATTCCTTCCGTACCTTCCATCTCATCAAAAATATGTGTAATGGCTTCTAACTCTGAAAAAGACAGTGTACTGATTGCCGATTTTACAATCTGTACCTTACGCTCTTCTTCTGCATTTTCTTCATGTACGGAACGCATCATCTCCAATCCGACTACCGTTGTGCCATATTCACTTAAGATAATATCATCAATATCATAGGCACCGTTATCACGGTAGATAAACAACGTTCCCAAGCGTTCTCCTGCTATATCTATCGGTGTAATGATTGCAGTATATTTCTTAATGTCAGAAACAAAGCCCAACGTCTCCAGATTCACATTTTCTTTTGTAGATAAGATTCCCAAAAGGCGTTCATTCAGTTCTGCATCGATAAATCCGCCAACCTCATCCACAATCAGCTCGTTTATCTCTTCCATCCCATTCATCTCACTGGTTCCTAGTACCTTACCCTTACGGCTGATTACCAGTACATTGGATTTCAATATTTCTGTCAGAACTTCACAGATATCATTAAATACCACCTTGGATGAATTATTATTGTGTAAAAGTTTATTAATCTTTCTTGTTTTGTCCAACAATTGAACGCTCATCCTATTACCTCCTGTCACACTCATTCTAGAGTTCCAGTACATTCATATGATATCACGATTTGTCAGACATTTCAATCTTTTTTTTGAAATTCACTATTTTTTCGTATTGTTTATTACATGACCGCACTGCTGGTTGGAACAAACGGTCTTATTTCCCTTTTCTACCATGAAACTTCCGCATTTTTCACAGTTGATTCCTGCCGGTTTCTGCCATGACATGAAATCACATTCCGGATTGTTCTCACAGCCATAATATTTTCTGCCTTTTTTTGTCTTCTTAATGACAACTTCCTTGCCGCAAAGCGGACAGGCGATTCCGGTTTTCTCTAAATACGGCTTTGTATTGCGGCATTCCGGGAATCCCGGACAAGCTAAAAACTTACCGTGAGGTCCGTATTTTACCACCATGTTGCGTCCGCAGAGCTCACAGACTACATCCGTTACCTCATCCTCTATCTGAACTTTTTCCAATTCTTCCTCTGCCCGCACAACTGCATCATCCAAGTCCGGATAGAAGTTCGACACCACCATCTTCCAGTTGATATTACCCTCTTCGATACCGTCTAAAAGGGATTCCATATTTGCGGTAAAATGTTCATCTACGATACTCGGAAATGCTTCTTTCATCATGGCATTTACCACTTCTCCAAGTTCCGTTACATAGAGATTCTTATTCTCCTTTACCACATAACGTCTTGCTAAAATGGTGGTAATGGTTGGTGCATAGGTACTCGGTCTTCCAATTCCAAGTTCTTCTAAAGTTTTAACCAAGGATGCCTCGGTATAATGTGCCGGTGGCTGGGTGAAATGCTGTTTTTCATCAAAAGATTCCCAAACCAGTCTGGTATCTTCATCAATGGACTTTAAGAGCACATTTCCTTTGCCCTTCTCATCATCGTCACTGACATATACCGACATGAATCCATCAAAGACCACCTTCGATGCCGATACGGTAAAACGATATTTATCCGCACCTATCTTTACAGAGGTTGTCTCGTATTTTGCATTGCTCATACGGCTTGCCGTAAAACGGTTCCAAATCAACTGATAGAGTCGGAACTGATCTCTGCTTAAGGATTCCTTTACTTTTGCCGGAGTCCTTGTGATATCCGACGGACGGATTGCCTCATGGGCATCCTGTATCTTATTCTTTTCCGTCTTCTTTGCTGCACTGACCGCTGCATATTCTTCACCAAAGGTTTCACGGATATATTCTCCTGCCGCCTGCTGTGCTTCTTCGGAAATTCTGGTGGAATCTGTTCTTAAGTAGGTAATCAGACCCACTGTACCGCTTCCTTTGATATCTACACCTTCGTATAACTGCTGTGCTAAACGCATGGTCTTTTGTGTGGAAAAATTCAGCACTTTAGAGGCTTCCTGCTGTAAGGTACTTGTAGTAAAAGGCAGCGGAGCTTTTTTCGTCCGCTCACCTTTTTTTACTTCCAAAACCTTATATTCTGCTCCTTCTAACTCCCCTAAGATTTTATCCATCTCTTCTTTCGAGCCAATGGCAAGCTTTCCGTTCTCGTCACCGTAGAACTTTGCAATCAAAGGTTTCTTCTCACCTGGAATGGAAAACGCTACATCCAGTGTCCAGTATTCTTCCGGTATGAAAGCATTGATTTCATCCTCCCTGTCACAGATGATACGCAGTGCTACCGACTGCACCCTTCCGGCACTTAAGCCCCTCTTTACCTTTGCCCAGAGAAGCGGGCTGATGCGGTATCCCACCATACGGTCTAAGACTCTTCGTGCCTGCTGGGCATTGACTAAGTTCATGTCAATCTCTCTGGCTTCTTTTAAGGAGGCTTTTACCGCACTCTTTGTAATCTCGTTAAAGCTGATACGGTATACCTTTTTATCCTCTAACTTTAACGCCTGGGACAAATGCCAGGAAATTGCTTCTCCTTCCCGGTCGGGGTCCGTTGCGAGATAGATTTTCTCTGCCTTTTTCACCTCTTTACGGAGTTTTGCTAAAATCTCTCCTTTTCCGCGGATTGTAATGTATTTAGGTTCAAATCCGTTCTCTACATCAATCCCCATCTGACTTTTTGGCAGGTCTCTTACATGTCCGTTTGAGGCAACTACCTCATAATTTTTCCCCAGAAATTTTTTGATTGTCTTCACCTTAGCAGGTGACTCCACGATTACTAAATATTTTGCCATCCCAAAAGCTCCTTGTTATTTTTTCATTCCTCATCTTCTATATAATAATTCCGAAACGACTCCTTTACGATTCCTAAGGACTGTAAATGCAGCAAAGCCTCTGCTGCCTTAGAAATTTCAAGGGAAGTCTCTTCTACTATCTGATCCATACTTTTTGCCTGTATGCTCAAACAACTATACACCAAGGATTCTTCTTTTGCAAGACGAAGTTTTTGTTTTTTGTCTATTTTTTCCTTTTGATTTCCCGTCAGGTTTAATTCTTTCAAGAAATCTTCCACGGAAAGAATCATGCCTGCACCCTGGGAAATCAGATTGTTACACCCGTAGCTTAAAGCATCCGTCACTCTACCCGGAAGGGCGTAGATTTCCTTTCCCTGCTCTAATGCATAATCTGCCGTTATCAAAGAACCGCTCTTTTTCTTTGCCTCTATGACAATCACAATATCGGCAAGTCCACTGATAATTCGGTTTCTCGCCGGGAAAAAGTAGGGCCTTGGCTGGGTTTTGGGTCTTAATTCTGAAATGATACCTCCCTTTTTCTGTAGATTCTCATAGAGCCTTTTATTCTTCTTCGGATAACAGATATCGGTTCCACATCCAAATACCGCGTAGCTTGTCCCGCCACCTTCTAAGGCTCCAATATGCCCTGCCGCATCAATCCCCTCCGCCATTCCGCTGATAACTGCAATCCCATTTCTCCCAAGTGCTTCTCCTAACTTTTTTGCCATGTAATAACCATATTCACTGCATCTTCTCGCTCCTACAATGGCTGCCGAAAGTTCTTCCCCCGGAAGTTTTCCCTGATAGTAGATTCCAAAGGGAGAATCATAGATTTTTTTGAGTCTCTGTGGATAATTCTCGCTGTACAGGGTAAGAAATCCAGTCTTAGAGGCGTATAACTTTTCCCACTCCCTGTCGATATCCCAGTTCTTTTTTGAAGCTTCTATCTTCTCCGTATCCGCCTTTGTCCAGTTGTTCTGTTCATCATATGCTTTTAGAGGCAGATGATAGACCTCTTTTGCCGATTGAAAGTTGTCTATAAGGCTTTTCTTTTTACCATTGGACAGTCCGGTATTATCTAACCAGTAATCGTATCTCATAACTCACGCTCCCAGAAATCACGGTCTATGGAACGGTAATATACAGCTTCATACAGATGTTCCATCGTAATTGCTTCACTCTCTGCTAAATCCGCAATTGTCCTTGCCGTCTTTAATATTTTATGATAGGAGCGTACACTGAGATTCTGCGTTTCATAAATCAGTTTCATATGCCTCTTTTCTTCTGCGTCCATCTTACAAAACTCCGGTATTCTGGCTGCGGGAATCTGGCTGTTATAAGAAAAATTTTCCCTTCGGTATCGTTCCTTTTGTCTTGCATGGGCCTTTATCACACGGCTGCGAATCTGTGCCGAGGTCTCTTCTTTTCTTTTGGGTTGAAGTTCTTCGTAGGAGATTTTCTGTACTTTAATGCAAAGGTCTATCCGGTCTAATAAGGGCTGGCTGATACGATTCTTATACCTTCGGATATCCGCATCCGTACATCTGCATTTTTGCATATCGGGATAGTAGCCACAGCTACAGGGATTCATAGCTGCCACTAACATAAAGTCCGCCGGAAACGTATATTTTCCGTGTGCCCGTATCAGCTGTATCTGTTTTTCTTCCATTGGCTGACGCAGAATTTCTAAAGTTGCACTACGGTATTCTGTCAACTCATCTAAAAACAAAACTCCCGTATGGGCGAGACTAATTTCTCCCGGTCTCGGATTTCCACCTCCGCCTGCAAGTCCCTGAGGAGAAATGGTATGATGGGGACTCCTGAAGGGACGTTCCCCCGCTAATCCCTGTGTCTCATCAAACATTCCGCAGCTACTGTAGATTTTTGAGACCTCCATCCGTTCCTTTTTGGTCATTGGAGGAAGTATTGAGGGAATCCGTTTTGCCGCCATGGTTTTTCCTGCTCCGGGCGGTCCAATCATCAACAGATTATGCCTTCCCGCCACGGCAATTTCACAGGCTCTTTTTAATACTTTTTGTCCGTTAATTTCCGAAAAATCCGGCGTTTTCGTTTTTTTTCTTTCTTTTTCTTCTATATTATAGGGAGTCGCATCTACTTCTTTTCCATTCAGGTATGCGACTGCCTCTTTTAAGTGGCTAACTCCCTGTGCCTGCATTCTTGGCACAATGGATGCTTCTTTTGCATTTTCCCGCGGCACAATTCCCATGCAATATCCTGCCTCGGCTGCTTTTGCTAACATGGGAAATACACCGGAGATTGGAACAAGGCTTCCGCTTAAGTTCAGTTCTCCTAAAAAAATCATGTGTTTTACTTTTTCACGGGGTACGACATCTAAGGCAGCTAAAATTGCTACTGCTACGGCAAGGTCAAATCCTGCTCCCGTCTTACGGATTCCTGCCGGGGAAAAACTAATGGTAATCCGCTTTGCCGGAAGCTGATAACCGCAGTTTTTTAAAGCTGTTTTGACACGCTCTTTTGCCTCCTTTGCTTCCGACGAGAGAAATCCCACCATTTCAAATGCCGGAAGTCCTGCACTCACATCCGCCTCTACCTGAAGCGGTACTGCCTCCATGCCGTGAAGTACGGCTGTTATGACATTACTATACAATTTTCCTCCTTTTTCCCGTGGGACATATGGCGATATGCCAAAAAAATTCAGATAAAAAAGATGGAATTATTATATCATAGATTCCATCTTTTTCAAGAAAATATCAATTATTTTTTCCGTTTTGTAACATCAGTCTCCCCATAGCCCTTTTACCTTGGAACTGCCGCATTCATCATTTTCTTGCTGTTTATAGTTACCGGAAGATGGATGATTCCTGTAATAAATCATGGATTTTTGGGAACATATTAGTATGACTTTTACCGGCATGCCAAAAATTTCAGGAGTATGTCTTTGCTATCAAATTGTGTGTCTGGTTCA
>JBJELL010000148.1:0-2841 GCA_051879115.1 Lachnospiraceae bacterium | reverse complement strand
TTATGAAGATATAAAATATCACAAGGAAAGGTCAAAGATTATGAGGAAAAAAATTACAGCATTTTTTCTCTGTACCTGTATGGCAGCGACACTCTTTGGTTGTGGAGCAAAAGCAGATGCAGAGAAACTAGTAGAACTAGGGGATTACAAGAAACTTGAGGTAGAGCTGGATAAAAGCTATGAGATTACAGATGACAGTGTAAAAGAGAATATTGAAGGATTTTTCTTAAGTGAGCCGATTTACACTGAGAATACGGAAAAGACAGTCGTAGAAGAAGGCGATGTTGCCAATATTGATTACGAAGGCAAAAAGGATGGCGAGGCATTCGAGGGTGGAACTGCAGAAGGTTATAACTTAGAGATTGGTTCCGGTACTTTTATTGACGGTTTTGAATCCGGATTGGTAGGTAAAAAAGTAGGAGAAGAAGTGGATTTGAATCTGACTTTCCCGGAAGATTATTCTACGGAAGACTTAGCGGGTAAGGAAGTGGTATTCCATGTAAAAATTAATTCTATCCAGGATAAGACATATCCGACTTATGATACCTTAACGGATGAATATGTTGCCGAAAACTATGGCACTTATTATGGTGTATCTACAGTAGATGAACTAAAAAAATATATAGAGGATTTCTTAAATGACAGCCATGACAGTGCGGTAGGAGAAGCTCTTACCGAGAAGTTAAAAGAGGTATCAAAAGTAAGCGATATTCCGGATGACTTATTAAAAGAGCGTACAGAGGAATTGAAATCTTACTATAAAGGACTTGCAAAGGCACAGGATATGGAATTTGCAGACTTCTTAACAAACAACTACGGTATGACCGAGGATGATTTTAATGAGCAGATTGATGAGTTAATGCCGGACTACATCACAAGTGATCTGGTTTGGGAGGCAGTTGCAGCCAAAGAAGGAATTAAGGCAGAGGGTTCTGATTATGAGAAGTTTATCTCTGATATGATGAAAAACTTAAGCTTTGATACAGAAGATGCTCTATATGAGGTATATCCTGAAACAATGGTAAAGAGAATGTATGTTGAGCAGGAAGCAAAAGAGAAGCTGGTTAAGACAACCAAAGTAAAATACGTAGATACAACGGATGAGATTACCGAAGATGCTTCAACGACAGAGGATTCAGAAGATGCAGCAGAGGAGTCCACAGCCGATGAAGAAGTAGTCGATGATAAGATAGACACTACAACAGGAAAATAAAGAGGGATAGGGGATTAGAAAATGGAACTGGTTAATATTCGCGATTTATATCGGAAGCAGGATGACTATATTGAAAAGACCATCGAGATTGGCGGATGGGTCAGAAGTATCCGCAGCTCTAAGAACTTTGGCTTTATCGTAGTCAATGACGGAACGTTCTTTGAACCGTTACAGATTGTATACTCGGATGGGTTAGACAACTTTGCAGAGGTAGAAAAATTAAACGTTGGTGCAGCCATCATCGTAAAAGGAAAACTGGTGGCAACCCCGCAGGCAAAACAGCCATTTGAGATTCAGGCAGATGAGGTTATCATCGAAGGCCAGTCTTCACCGGACTACCCATTACAGAAGAAAAGACACAGCTTTGAGTATTTGAGAACTATCTCACATCTGCGTCCGCGAACCAACACATTTGAGGCGGTATTCCGTGTGCGTTCACTGATTGCCTATGCAATCCACAAGTTTTTCCAGGAGAGAGACTTCGTATATGTACACACTCCGTTAATCACAGGAAGTGACTGCGAAGGAGCAGGCGAGATGTTCAAGGTAACGACGTTGGATTTAGACAACGTCCCAATGACAGAAGAGGGCGAGGTAGACTATACAAAAGACTTCTTCAACAAACCGACAAATCTGACTGTAAGTGGACAGTTAAACGGTGAGACCTATGCCATGGCATTTAAAAACATCTACACCTTTGGACCAACCTTCCGTGCAGAGAACTCCAATACCACACGCCATGCAGCAGAATTCTGGATGATAGAGCCGGAAATCGCTTTTGCAGATTTAAAAGACGATATGATGTTAGCGGAAAGCATGTTAAAATATGTCATCCGCTATGTAATGGAAAATGCACCGGAAGAAATGAATTTCTTCAACAGTTTTGTAGATAAAGGCTTAATTGACCGTTTGAACAACGTTTTAAACTCCGATTTCGGACATGTTACCTATACAGAGGCAATCGAAATCTTAGAAAAGAACAACGACAACTTTGAATACAAGGTATCCTGGGGCTGTGATTTGCAGACAGAGCATGAGAGATACTTAACAGAAGAAGTATTCAAACGCCCGGTATTCGTAACCGACTATCCAAAGGAAATCAAAGCCTTCTACATGAAGATGAACGAAGACGGCAAGACAGTAGCCGCAATGGACTGTCTTGTACCGGGAATCGGAGAAATCATCGGAGGAAGCCAGAGAGAAGACGATTATGACAAATTAGTTGCCAGAATCAGAGAATTAGGACTCAAAGAAGAAGACTATGACTTCTATCTGGATTTGCGTAAATACGGAACAGCACGTCATGCAGGATTTGGTCTTGGATTTGAAAGATGTGTGATGTATTTGACAGGAATGAGTAATATCCGTGATGTAATACCATTCCCAAGAACGGTGAATAACTGCGAATTATAATTGTGAAAAGAACTGCTGCAATTGTGGCAGTTCTTTTTTTGAGGAGAGGTTGTGGAGAGCATAGCGTATCAGGCATCCCCCCGGTGGGGACGTTGAAAGCGGGATAAGAACTTCTAAGTGTTCCCTTCGTTTGGATGATGGTTGTGACCGCAACCGACGCAGACTCGCCATCCGTGGCTCGGCAGCGTCTTCATCAGACGTCGTGTCTGATGATT
>JBJELL010000147.1:0-12680 GCA_051879115.1 Lachnospiraceae bacterium | reverse complement strand
GATGCATGAGCAAAACTAAATGCCGTGGTCAACTGTTTGAGACTCATAACCTAAAGAGGTCTATGAAATCCCAGTCGAGTTTTGACCACGGCATTTTTATAAAGACTTTGTGAATGCATCTGCTTAGAAAGTCTAAAAAGTTGGTACGCTGTCTTCCTTAGACGGACTTCTTATGAAAATCATGTCGAATATGAACCAGACACACAATTCAGGAATAACCAATCTTCCGGTAACTGATTTTATCAGCAGCAAAATGATTAGTATGACAGCTCCATGTTACGGGCTGTGACGGAACCGTTACGACTTTTCTGTCTAATGAGAAAAAATTACTTGCACACGCCGCTCAATCGGGGTATAATGTCCGCGTAGGCAATGAGAAAAGCTACGATTATGGAATTTTTCAGAGAGTCGGTGGCAGGTGTGAACCGATAAAGGAAGTAATCTTTCCACTTTTTAAGCCGGCAGTGAAAGCTGCGGGGTAGTATCCCTTACCATACTGACAAGTGGTTGTATTTTGCTTTTTAGATAAATATGAATATACTTAAAAGGTAAAAAACAGCAAACTGGGTGGCAACGCGGAGAATAGCCTTCGTCCCTGTTATTTGGGGACGAGGGTTTTTATAGTTTTATCCGTGATTTACATTTGTCCGTTTACAGGCAAATATAAATCACTAACACAATATAAAAAGAGGAGAATCAAAACCATGTTAGATTTAAAATTTTTAAGAGAAAATCCGGACATCGTAAAAAAGAACATCGAAAACAAATTCCAGGAACACAAACTTCCATTAGTAGACGAAGTGATCGAACTTGACGCAAAAGCCAGAGCTGCACAGCAGGAAGCAGACAGCCTTCGTGCGAATCGTAACAAGATTTCTAAGCAGATTGGTGCACTCATGGGGCAGGGCAAAAAAGATGAGGCAATGGCATTAAAAGAGCAGGTTGGAAAAGACGCAGCCCGCCTTGCAGAGTTAGAGGAGCAGGAAAGAGAATTACAGGAAAAAATCACAAAGATTATGATGACCATTCCAAATATTATCGATCCGTCCGTACCAATCGGAAAAGACGATTCCTGCAACGTGGAAATCGAAAAATACGGCGAACCGGTAGTACCGGATTTTGAGATTCCATATCACACAGAAATTATGGAACGTTTTGACGGCATAGACTTAGAAGCAGCCGGAAAAGTAGCCGGAAACGGATTCTATTATCTTATGGGAGATATTGCAAGACTTCATTCCGCAGTGATTTCCTATGCAAGAGACTTTATGATTGATAGAGGATTTACCTACTGTATTCCGCCATTTATGATTCGCAGCAACGTTGTAACCGGCGTTATGAGTTTTGATGAGATGGATGCTATGATGTATAAGATTGAAGGGGAAGACCTTTATTTAATCGGAACCTCCGAGCATTCCATGATTGGAAAATTTATCGACACCATGAATGACGAAGAAAAACTGCCATATACCTTAACCAGCTATTCTCCATGTTTTAGAAAAGAAAAAGGAGCACACGGCATTGAGGAACGTGGTGTATATCGTATTCACCAGTTTGAAAAACAGGAAATGATTGTAGTATGTAAACCGGAAGAATCTCCAATGTGGTATGACAAACTGTGGCAGAACACCGTAGACTTATTCCGCAGCCTGGATATTCCGGTTCGTACCTTAGAATGTTGTTCTGGTGACCTTGCCGATTTAAAGGTAAAATCCTGTGACGTAGAAGCATGGTCTCCAAGACAGAAAAAATACTTCGAGGTGGGAAGCTGTTCTAATTTAGGAGATGCACAGGCAAGAAGATTGAAAATCCGTGTAAAGGGCAAAGACGGAAAATATTTTGCACATACCTTAAACAACACGGTAGTAGCACCGCCTAGAATGTTAATCGCATTCTTAGAAAATAATTTGAATGCGGATGGAAGTGTCAATATTCCAAAAGCATTACAGCCATACATGGGTGGTAAAGAAAAATTAGAACCGAAAAAATAGAGGAAATATTATGTTAAAAGGAAAAACAGTTCTCTTAGGCGTAACCGGTGGAATTGCAGCCTATAAAATGCCAAATGTAGCACGCATGTTGAAAAAGCTGCACTGCAATGTCCACGTGATTATGACTGAGAATGCACAGAATTTCATCACGGCAACTACCTTTGAAACTTTGACCGGAAATAAATGTTTGATAGATACTTTCGATAGAAATTTTGAATTTTCCGTAGAGCATGTTGCCCTTGCAAAACAGGCAGACTTAGTACTCATTGCGCCGGCAACGGCAAATGTCATTGGCAAAATTGCAAACGGAATCGCAGATGATATGCTGACCACTACGGAGATGGCGTGCACCTGTAAAAAAATGATTGCGCCGGCAATGAACCACAATATGTACCACAATCTAATCGTACAGGAGAACATTGAAAAACTAAAACGTTTTGGCTATGAAATCATCCCTCCGGTGAACGGTATGTTAGCAAACGGGGATATGGGAGATGGAAAACTTCCATCGGAAGAAACGTTGGTAGAATACGTTATCAGAGAGCTTGCTTTTGAAAAAGACTTAGCCGGAAAAAAGGTGCTTGTAACAGCAGGACCAACTCAGGAAGCCATTGACCCGGTACGTTTTATCAGCAACCATTCCACCGGAAAGATGGGATATGCAATCGCAAAGATGGCAATGCTGCGCGGAGCAGAGGTAACCCTCGTTACAGGTCCTACCCAAATCGAACCTCCGATGTTTGTAGAGACAGTTCCTGTAAAGAGTGCAAAAGAGATGTATGAAGCCGTAACCGGAGCTGCAAGGGAACAGGATATTATCATTAAGGCAGCAGCAGTGGCGGACTATACCCCTGTACATGCCGCAGAGGATAAAATCAAAAAGACAGATGGAAGCTCCAATCTGGAATTAAAGAGGACAGAGGATATCTTAGGAACTCTTGGAGAAGCAAAGGCAAATGGAGAGATTTGCGCATTTCTCTGCGGTTTTTCTATGGAGACGAAGGACATGCTGGAGAATTCCTCGAAAAAATTAGAGAAGAAAAAGGTAGACATGATTGCAGCGAATAACTTAAAGCAAAAAGGAGCAGGTTTTGCAACGGATACCAATCTGCTGACTCTGATTACCAAAGAAGGAGCAAAAGAACTTCCTTTAATGAGCAAGGAAGAAGCGGCAAATATGTTATTAGATGAGATTCTTAGAAAGATGTGTGAGAAATGATAAAAGATTTAACGGAGGGAGAACCCCAAAGCGTGCTGGTACAGTTCACACTGCCCATGTTTGTCAGTGTGGTGTTCCAGCAGATGTATAATATTGCAGACAGCGCAATAGCGGGAAAATTTGCAGGAGAGGATGCATTAGCAGCAGTTGGTGCATCCTATCCCATAACCATGATATTTATGGCAATCGCCGTAGGAAGTAATGTAGGCTGTGCCGTAATTATTTCCCAACTCTTTGGTGGCAGACATTATGAGAGTATGAAAACAGCCATCAGTACAACGATGATATCAGCCTTTGTACTTTCTATTTTCCTTACGATTTTTGGGCTTGCAGGCAATCGGGCATTGATGGAAATGATACATACGCCGGAAAATATTTTTGCAGACGGAGCCTTATATCTTAAAATTTATATCGGTGGATTTTTATTTTTGTTCTTATATAATGTAGCAACGGGAATCTTCACTTCTTTAGGGGATTCTAAGACACCGCTCTACTTTCTGATTGGTTCTTCGGTAGGAAATATCATATTAGATTTGATCTTTGTCGCAGTATTCCACTGGGGCGTTGCGGGAGTCGCATGGGCAACATTTATTGCACAGGGAATTGCCTGCATTCTTGCCTTAATGACACTGAAAAAGCGAATTAGCAGAATCAAAACGGAGAACAAACCAGCTCTTTTTTCAAAAGAAATGTTAGGACGTATTTCCGTAGTTGCCATACCAAGTATCTTACAGCAGAGCTTTGTATCAGTAGGAAATATCTTCATCCAGAGCCTTGTCAATGGCTTTGGTTCCTCCGTTATTGCCGGCTATTCGGCTGCCATTAAGCTGAATACCTTTGCAATCACAAGCCTTTCCACCTTAGGAAACGGTGTGTCTAGCTTTACTGCTCAAAACATTGGCGCGGGCAAAAGAGAACGTATCGGAAAGGGTTTTATAGCAGGACTGAAAATGGGAGCAGTGGTGGTAATTTTATTCTTTACCTGCTATTTCTTCGGCAACAAAGCCGCCTTAGGACTCTTTTTAAGTGCCAAAGATTCCAAAGCAGCAATGGACACAGGCATACAGTTTTTGACCATCGTATCTCCATTCTATGTTGTTATAGCCATCAAACTGATTGCAGATGGAATCCTGCGTGGTGCAAGTGCTATGAAAGCTTTCATGGTATCCACCTTTGCTGATTTGCTCTTACGTGTTATTTTAGCCTATGCCTTCGTCCCACATTTTGGCTCCAAAGGAATCTGGATGTCCTGGCCTGTAGGCTGGACTGTAGCCATGCTTTTATCCGTCGGTCTGTATGTTGCAATATTCAAAAAACAAAAATAAGGTTGAAAAAAACTCATAGATATGATAAACTTTTTACAATTTAGGTATCACTATGTCAAAAAAGAGAATTTCCCTCTTTTTTTTTGAAAAAATTTAGAAAGGACAGGGTAAATGAATGAAAGCTTTTCTGATCTTAGAAGATGGAACTGTCTTTGAAGGAACCAGCATTGGTTCACAAAAAGAAATTATCAGCGAAATCGTATTTAATACATCTATGACAGGATATTTGGAGGTCTTAACCGACCCATCCTATGCCGGACAGGCAGTTGTCATGACCTATCCGCTGATTGGAAATTATGGAATTACACCGGATATGGAGTCAGGCAGACCTTGGGTTGACGGATATATTGTAAGGGAGTTGTCCAGAATGCCGAGTAACTTCCGTTGCGAGGGTACAATACAGGACTTTTTACTGAAATACGATATTCCGGGAATCGCAGGAGTTGACACAAGAGCATTGACAAAAATCCTTCGCGACAAAGGAACTATGAATGGTATGATTACTACAAATGAAAATTATAACGTAGAAGAGATTATACCGAGATTAAAGGAATATAAAACAGGAAATGTAGTAGACAAAGTTACCTGTGATGAGAAAAGCATTTTAAAAGGAAAAGGCAAAAAGGTTGCACTTTTAGACCTTGGAGCTAAAAATAATATTGCCCGTTCTTTAAACGATAGAGGATGTGAAGTGACCATTTATCCGGCACACACAACAGCAGAGGAGATTTTAGGAGCGAATCCGGACGGAATCATGTTAAGCAATGGGCCTGGAGACCCAAAGGAATGTCAGTCCATCATTGCTGAGATTCGGAAATTATATGAATCCGACGTTCCGATTTTTGCCATCTGTTTAGGTCATCAGCTTATGGCATTAGCAACAGGAGCAGACACTTACAAATTAAAATACGGACACCGGGGAGGAAATCATCCGGTAAAAGATTTAGAGACCGGAAGAGTCTACATCTCTTCCCAGAACCACGGCTATGCAGTCAATGCCGAGGCATTAGATGAAAACGTAGCAGTTCCGGCATTTACAAACGTAAACGATGGAACCAACGAAGGTTTAAAATATGTAGGAAAGAATATCTTTACGGTACAGTTCCACCCGGAAGCATGTCCGGGACCACAGGACAGTGCCTACTTATTTGACAGATTTATCAATATGATGGGAGGGAACCAGTAATGCCAAAGAATCCAGATATTAAGAAAGTATTAGTTATCGGTTCCGGTCCTATTGTCATTGGACAGGCAGCAGAGTTCGACTATGCCGGAACGCAGGCATGCCGTTCTTTAAAAGAAGAAGGAATTGAAGTTGTACTTGTCAACTCCAATCCGGCTACCATTATGACCGATAAAGAAATTGCCGATGAGGTATATATCGAGCCTTTAACTGCAAAAGTATTAGAGCAGATTATTTTGAAAGAAAAACCGGACAGTGTCCTTCCGACCTTAGGAGGACAGGCAGGCTTGAATCTGGGTATGGAGCTTGCAGAATCCGGATTTTTAGAAAAACATGGTGTAAAATTAATTGGTACTACCGCAGAGACTATCTTTAAGGCTGAGGACAGACAGGCATTTAAAGAGACGATGGAAAAAATTGGAGAGCCATGTGCACCGTCCTTAGTAGTGCACAACGTAGAAGACGGTATTGCCTTTACCAATACCATTGGTTATCCGGTGGTACTTCGTCCTGCCTATACCTTAGGTGGAAGCGGCGGCGGAATCGCCCACAACGAGACAGAATTAATCGACATCTTATCCAATGGACTGCGTCTTAGCCGTGTTGGAGAGGTACTTGTAGAGCGTTGTATTTCCGGATGGAAAGAAATCGAGTATGAGGTAATGCGTGATGCAAAGGGCAACTGCATTACCGTATGTAATATGGAGAACATTGACCCGGTTGGAGTCCACACCGGAGACTCCATCGTAGTAGCACCGTCCCAGACCCTTGGAGACAAAGAATATCAGATGCTTCGTACATCTGCGTTAAATATTATATCTGAATTAAACATTACGGGAGGATGTAACGTACAGTACGCACTGCATCCGGAAACCTTTGAATACTGTGTTATCGAGGTAAACCCTCGTGTATCCCGTTCATCTGCCTTAGCATCTAAGGCAACCGGATATCCGATTGCAAAGGTAGCGGCAAAGATTGCCCTCGGATACACCTTAGACGAGATCAAAAACGCAATCACAGGCAAGACCTATGCAAGTTTTGAGCCAATGTTAGACTACTGTGTTGTCAAGATTCCGAGACTGCCGTTTGATAAGTTTATCACGGCAAAGAGAACCCTTACCACACAGATGAAAGCAACCGGAGAGGTCATGAGTATCTGTACCAACTTCGAGGGAGCGTTGATGAAAGCTATCCGTTCCTTAGAGCAGCACGTGGATTCTCTTATGTCCTATGACTTTACAGAACTTAGCAAAGAGGAATTAATTGAGCAGTTAAAAATCGTAGATGACCGCAGAATCTGGGTTATTGCAGAAGCCATCCGCAGGGGAATCTCTTATGATGAGATTCATGATATTACCATGATTGACCACTGGTTCATTGACAAACTGGCAATCCTTGTGGAAATGGAAGAACGTCTTAGAAATGAAGAATTAACCGTAGAGCTTTTAAAAGAAGCGAAACGAATCGAATATCCGGACAATGTCATTGCAGACTTAACCGGAAAGACCGAAGAAGAAATCCGCGATATGCGTTATGCAAACGGTATTGTAGCGGCATTTAAGATGGTAGATACCTGTGCGGCGGAATTTGAAGCCAGCACACCGTATTACTATTCCTGTTTTGGAAGTGTCAACGAAGCAGAGGAGACACACCCGGAGAAAAAGGTTCTTGTACTGGGTTCCGGTCCAATCCGAATCGGACAGGGTATCGAATTCGACTATTGTTCGGTACACAGCACATGGGCGTTTGCAAAAGAAGGCTATGAGACCATCATTGTAAATAACAATCCGGAAACCGTATCTACAGACTTTGACATTGCAGACAAACTGTATTTCGAGCCATTGACCCCGGAAGATGTAGAAAACATCGTGCGTTTGGAAAAACCGGATGGAGCAGTCGTACAGTTCGGCGGTCAGACTGCCATCAAGTTGACTGAAAGCCTTATGAAGATGGGCGTTAAAATCTTAGGAACCAAAGCAGAAGACGTAGACGCTGCCGAGGATAGAGAGTTATTTGATAAGATTCTCGAAGAAACCGGGATTCCAAGAGCAGCCGGCGGCACAGTATTTACAGCAGAAGAGGCAAAAGAGGTTGCAAACCGCTTGGGATATCCGGTACTGGTGCGTCCTTCCTATGTTTTAGGCGGACAGGGAATGCAGATTGCCTTAAACGACGAAGAAATCGAAGAGTTTATGGCAGTTATCAACCGCTATGCACAGGATCACCCGATTTTGGTAGATAAATATTTACAGGGAAAAGAGATTGAGGTGGATGCAGTTTGTGACGGAACCGATATCTTAATTCCTGGTATCATGGAGCATATTGAAAGAACCGGAGTCCATTCCGGAGACAGTATTTCCGTCTATCCGGCACCGACGATTGACGAAGACATCAAGGCGACCATTGTAGAATATACCAAACGTCTTGCAAAAGCACTTCATGTCATCGGTCTGATTAACATCCAGTTCATCGTGATGGACGGACAGGTCTATGTGATCGAGGTAAATCCGCGTTCTTCGAGAACCGTACCTTATATCAGTAAGGTAACCGGAATTCCGATTGTAGACCTTGCAACCAAAGTTATCATCGGAAACACCTTAAAAGGTATGGGATACCCGACCGGACTTGCACCGGAGGCAGACTACATCGCAATTAAGATGCCGGTATTCTCCTTTGAAAAACTGCGTGGAGCAGAAATCAGCTTAGGACCGGAGATGAAGTCCACCGGAGAATGTCTTGGTATTGCGAAGACCTTTAACGAAGCTCTTTACAAAGCCTTCTTAGGAGCAGGAATTGTTCTTCCGAAATACAAACAGATGATTATGACGGTAAAAGATGCAGATAAGCCGGAGGCAGCAGAGGTTGCAAAACGTTTTGAAGCACTTGGATATAAGATTTACGCTACCAGAAGTACGGCAAAATTCTTACAGGAGAAAGGTGTCAATGCCCTGCGTGTCAATAAGATTTCCCAGGAATCACCGAACGTCATGGACTTAATCTTAGGACATAAGATTGACCTTGTTATCGACACCCCGACCCAGGGACGCGATAAGAGCAGAGATGGTTTCTTGATTAGAAGAAATGCCATTGAGACAGGGGTGCATTGTCTGACTTCCTTAGACACAGCCAATGCCTTAGCACTCAGTTTAGAGACTGCAAGTGAGGAGATGACCCTTGTAGATATTGCGACGGTGAAAAATATCTAAGAATTAAATTTGATATTTATGTAAAAAGAATGTCAAATACAAATTTTACAAAAAATAATAAGAATGGTTTCAAACTCTTGAAAAATCAGAGTTTGAAACCATTCTTTTTTGTGTATAAAAAGTCCGCAAAAAACAGGAAAAAATTTACAAAACTTTTACTCCAAAATGATAGTTGCAAAAACAGAAACGTGGTTGAATATCTTTAGATAAGAAAAGGAGAGAACAGGATGTTAGAGATAAAAAATCTAAAGAAAACCTATGATGGAGTTACCATCTTGGAGAATTTGAATTTAGACATTGCCGAAGGTGAGATTGTATCTATTCTCGGACCTTCCGGCTGCGGAAAGACAACCCTTTTAAATTTGATACTGGGTCTTACCGATGCAGATGAAGGACAGATTATTTTTAACGGTATGGATTTGACCAATGTGCCGATGGAAAAGAGAGGATTCAATATTGTATTTCAGGATTACGCCTTATTTCCAAATCTGAATGTCTACAAAAATATTACATATGGACTCCGCAATCAGCCGGACATTTCTACCAAAGAAGAAGTAAATGAATTAATCGAACTTTTGGGATTGCAGGAACATTTAGATAAAAAGATTGAACAGCTTTCCGGTGGTCAGAAACAAAGAGTGGCATTTGCTAGAACCATGGTAATGAAACCCAAGATTCTGCTCTTAGACGAGCCATTAAGTGCTTTAGACGGAGTTATCAAAGAATCCATCAAAAAACAGATTCAGGATATTGCCAAAAAATATCATTTAACAACCATCATCGTAACCCACGACCCGGAAGAAGCTCTGACACTTTCTGACCGTGTCATGATTTTAAACGAAGGGGGAATCTCCCAGTTTGCAGAGCCAAAAGAGATTGTCTTACATCCGGCGAATGAGTTTATCCAAAAATTCATATTAAACCAGTTAGAAATTAAAAGAAATAATATTTACCGTCTCTTCTCTGCGAGACAGGCAGTGTCCTAAGGAGCAGATTATGGGAAAAAACAAAGAGTATAAAACCGTATTTGTGATTCTTGGAATTTTCTTCGCTTTGTTTCTAGCAGTTCCGGTCGTAGGACTGTTATTAAAATCCGTAGTGGCAGACGGCGGATTGACGCTGGAGAATTACAAAGCGGTATTTGGAAGAAGAGACTTTTTGCAGGCATTGAAAAACAGTTTTCTCATTGCTTCCTGCAGTGCAGGACTCACCACAGTCCTTGCTTTTATTCTTGCATATACGGTGAACTACACCAACATACCGAAAGGAATAAAGAAGTTCATACAGAGTGTGGCAGTACTGCCCATGCTTTTACCGACCCTTACCTATGGATTTGCAATCATTTATTCCTTTGGAAAACAGGGTTTACTTACCAGACTGTTTAGAAGACAGTTATTTGAAATCTACGGATTCAACGGACTGCTCTTAGGTTATACCATATACACCCTTCCGATATCCTTTATGCTGATTCATAACACCATGGGATATATTGATAAAAAGTACATGGTAGTCTCAAAAATCATGGGAGACTCGGTCTTACAGTCCTTTTGGATGACCGTTATAAGACCACTGTTGGGAACCTTGGCAGCCTCTTTTATACAGTCTTTCTTCCTGTGCTTTACAGACTTTGGAATTCCGGCTTCCGTAGGAGGAAAATTTGAAGTCATAGCAAGCGTTCTCTACAGTGAGATGCTTGGAAGTGTACCGAACTTTGGAAATGGTGCGGTGGTGGCATTCGTCATGCTCATTCCATCCATAATCAGTATTACGGTTCTTCGGATATTAGAAAGATACAACATCCGTTACAATCGGATTTCCGTTATGGAATTGTCGAAAAACCGCCTTAGAGACGGAATGTGTATGGTGTTAAGCGGATTCATTATTCTGGGAATGCTTTCTATCTTTGCAGTCATCTTTGTTGTACCGTTTGTGCAGGACTGGCCGTATTATACGAATTTTTCTTTAGAACATATCAAAGAGGTATTCTACGACAGCAGTTTATCCACAGTTTACTGGAATTCGCTGAAGGTATCTGTTCTGACGGCGGTATTTGGAACCCTGACAGCTTATGGGGCAGCGCTGATTACAGCCCGCAGCCGCATTCACAATAAAATGAAACACATCATAGAGGGAATCGCCCTCGTTACAAATACCATCCCGGGTATGGTGTTGGGCCTGGCATTTTTATTTATTTTCTCTGGAACAAATTTACAAAATACCTTTACCATCCTGATTATATGTAATATTGTTCATTTCTTCTCCACACCATACCTGATGATGCAGAATTCCCTATCAAAGATGAATGCATCCTGGGAGACAACAGCAATGCTCATGGGGGATAACTGGGCAAAGACCATTATTCGTGTCGTGACACCGAATGCATTTACATCATTGTTAGAAGTGTTCAGTTACTATTTTGTAAATGCAATGGTAACGATCAGTGCCGTGGTATTTATTGCGGGAGCCAGAACTATGGTATTGACCACCAAAATTAAGGAATTACAGTATTACAACCGATTCAATGAAGTATTCGTGTTGTCCCTGCTGATTTTATTTACAAATATCGCAGGCAAGGCGATATTCCAAAAACTTGCAGATTTGTCGAGAAAAAAGGAGATAAAAAAGATGAAAAACAAAAAGAGAATGAAACAGATAACAGCAGCAATGTTAACCGTCATCATGGGAGTCTCAGCAGTAACCATGACAGGATGCGGCAGCAGCACAGCAGATGAACAGGTAATCATTTATTCTAATGCAGACGAAGAAGCCATAGAAGCCATGTCTGAGACATTAGATGAGAACGGATACAAAGACCAGTATGTATTTCAGACCTTTGGAACCTCTGAGTTAGGAGGAAAACTCCTTGCAGAAGGCAAAAATCTCGAAGCAGATATGGTCACCATGAGTACCTTTTATGTAGACAGTGCCCAGGAAGCAAATGAGATGTTCAAGGATTTGGAATTTGATGTAAATACCCTTGATGAATTCGGTTCCTATTGTGCACCAATCACATCACAGGAAGGAACCATTATTATCAATACCGATTTATTAAAAGAGAACAACCTACCGGCACCAACCTGTTTAAAAGACCTTGCAGATCCTGTTTATAAAGATATGATTTCTGTAACAGATGTAGCCTCTTCTTCAACTGCATGGCTTTTAATTCAGGCGCTGGTATCTGAATATGGCGAAGACGGTGCAAAAGATATTTTAACAGATATCTATAAAAATGCAGGTGACCACATTGAAGAATCCGGTTCCGGTCCATTAAAACTTGCCCGTGCAGGTGAGGTGGCGATAGGATTTGGTCTTCGCCAGCAGGTTGTTGCAGACAAAGAAGAAGGACTTCCAATCGATTTTGTAGACCCGACAGAGGGAAACTTCTCTTTAACCGAGTCGGTAGCCGTATTAGATAAAGAAGATGGAAACAGCGAAAAGGCAATGGAAATGGCACAGTGCATTATTGAAAATGGCAGAGAAAAATTACAGGCATATTATCCGAATGCACTATATGAAGGTGAAACCACAGACGGAAAGAATAAATCCACCTATCCAAAGGTGTTCTCTGAGCCGTTAACTGTAGACTTATTAGAACAGCATCAGGAACTCTCCGAAAGTTGTAAGTAAGAAGGAAGGTATTATCGTAAATGAATCACTATAAATTACTAACACCGGGACCGTTGACCACAACGGAGACCGTAAAAAAAGAAATGATGTTTGACCATTGTACCTGGGACGATGATTATAAAAAGATTA
>JBJELL010000146.1:0-2855 GCA_051879115.1 Lachnospiraceae bacterium | reverse complement strand
ACTGCCGTTAGCAGAAGAAATTTCAAGGACTCAACTGAGTCTTCCAATGTATTATGGAATGACAGAAGAGGAAATTTCTTATATAATTGACGCATTAAATGCATGGAAGGTAGTGTGATGGATAAAAAAGTTCAGATACTTATGTCAACCTACAATGGGGAAAAGTATTTAGAAGAGCAAATAGAAAGCCTGTTGAGACAGACCTATCCGCATATTGAGATACTAATACGGGATGACGGTTCTACAGATTCGACAAGTACCATATTGAAAAAGTATGAAAAAGAATATGGGAATATTCATGTTTTCTTGGAAAGCAATGTAGGAGTAACAAAAAGCTTTTTTTCATTGCTTTCTAAAAGTGATGCAGATTATATTGCGTTTTGTGATCAGGACGATATATGGCTTGAAGAAAAAGTAGAAAGAGCAGTGGAAAAATTATGTGAGATACAGGGAGCGGCACTGTATTGCAGTAACAAGATTTTAGTAGATGCAGAATCAAGAATTATTGGGGAGAATAAAAAGACGATACTGAAACCGGGTTTTGGAAACGCTGTGGTTGAATGTATCTGTACAGGCTGTACTGCTGTAATGAATCGTGAATTAGCAGAAATAATAAAAAATCATATCCCGGAAAATGCAATTTTACATGACTGGTGGTGTTATTTGGTTGCTTGTTATGTGGGTCAGGTAGTATTTGATGAGGAAGCGTATATCTGGTACCGTCAGCATGGTGGTAATGTAGTCGGTCAAAGTAATGGTATTGTGGGAAATTTGAAGGCAAAAGCGAAATACCTGAAAAACAATCGTGGAAAGCTGAGAAAACAATTAACAGAATTCCAGCAAATTTATCATCAGCAGGATGAAAAAGACAGGATTGTGAAAGAAATTTTAGAATCAGAAAACTGGAGAAAAAAGGCAAAAGCAGTATTTAGTAAGAAATATTACCGGCAGTCAAAAGCTGACCAGTGGATAGTAAGAGGATTGCTGTTATTTAATCGTATGCTATGAGAGGTACCAAGATGAAATTTACAGTATTGGTAATAACGTTTAACTCGGATTTGTTTAAGACATATCTTACGTTACAGTCTGTTATTGAACAAAAATTTGATGATTTTGAAATAGTAATTGCGGATGATGGTTCTAGAGATAATCATTTTTCGCAGATAAAAGAATTTTTTGATAGGAAACAATTTGAAAATTACAAATTAGTTGCAAATAAAGAAAATAAAGGGACAGTTAAGAATCTTCTTTCCGGTCTTCAGTGTACCGAAGGAAAGTATGTAAAGTTCATTAGTGCAGGGGATACTCTGTATGATGAAAATACCTTACAAAATGTCTATGATTTCATGGAGAAAAATGAATGTTCCTGCTGTTTTGGTCTGATTAAGGGATATAGGAGAGAATCAAAGACCGATATAAAGACGATACCATATTTTCACCCGTTTGATATGAAGGCATATCGGAAAAAAGATACGAAACGAATTATTAAGAATCTGGTGCTTTACAGTGATAATGTCTGTGGTGCATCTATTTGCTATGAAAAGAACTTCGCGATAGACTATATGAAAAAAATACAGGATGTAGTTGTATATGAAGAGGACATTTTTCAGGTTTTAGCAGCAGTGGAAGGAAGACCGCTACAGCTTTATGATGAGTATATGATATGGTATGAAATCGGAGCGGGAATAACCACGAAAAAGAACTCCGGTTTTGAAGAATTAATACGACAGGATGTAGAACGTTTTTACAAAGAACTATATCGAAAGCATGGGGATCATCCGAATGTTCGGAAGAGATTCCAACTATTGAAGTTTTATAAAATAAAGAATCTTTATCTTAGAACGATTCTGCGGTTCTTTGTTAATCCGGATGCTTTGAGATATTTTATTGATTCAATGTTGCAAAGAAAATGTAAAGCACATGAAAAGAAAACAGATACAACAGGTTTTTTAGAACGGGAAAGTTTCTGGAAACAGATATATTAAAATAGATGGAGAAAAGAATGAATGTTTTAATGATTGTATCCTGGTATACACCAAAAGGAAGAGAAAAATTAGAAGCAGGAGTATTCCATTACGAACAGTCTATGGATTTAAAAAAATATTGTAATGTGGCTATTTATTACCCATTCGATCAGGACATATCGGAAGATGAGACAAAAGCAGAAGAGTGGGGACTTACAACCTATCGCAGCAAATATATCCCGGGAAAGATATTACACACTAAGCTACAGATGAAGAAAACCATGGGAAGAATTATGAAAGAATTTAAACCGGACATTATTCATGCCCATTGTGCTGGTGCAGCAGGATATTATGCATCGTCTATTGCTAAAAAATATCAGCTTCCTATGGTAATTACCGAACATTCGCCTGTGGAACTGACAGGGGTTGACAAAACTGGTATCAGTTATTTTTTCTCAAAAAAAGCTTATGGATGCAGTAAGGCAAATATATGTGTGTCAAAAGATTCCAGAGATAAATTAGCTAAAATTTATCCAAAATATTCATTCGATGTAATTTATAATGGAATCATTCTTCCGGAATATGATCAGGGAACAAAAAAGTATTATAAAGATGGATATGTGAATGTTGCCATTGTTGCAATATTATATGATTTAGAAATAAAGGGCATGAAATATTTGTTAAAAGCAATGGAAATTCTCAAAAGCCAGGGGAAGAAATTTATTCTGCATCATATTGGAGGAGGAGAATATTTAGAGCATTTTAAGAAAATGGCAGTAGATTTGGGAATTGAGGATGTCTGCATTTTTTATGGTGGATGTGACCGTAAAAAATTATATGAAATCGTAAATGAAATGGACTTTTTTGTTTCTTCAAGCCTGATAGAATGCA
>JBJELL010000145.1:0-2872 GCA_051879115.1 Lachnospiraceae bacterium | reverse complement strand
ATCTTGAGTATATCAATATCTAGTATGTCTAATTACTACATATTGTATACGATGGCTTTTAAAATAGCAATAAGAAAATAGTCCTAAAAGTTCTTACGAATTTTTCTTGCTTTTTCGCCACATAACAATAAAATATCCAATAAATGTCAGCAAAGCAACAAAATACGATATTATAAGCTCAGCCCAAAAATCCCACTTATCTACCAATCCTGTTTCAAAACATTTTGACAGCATAGGAACCGCTTCTATAATCCCCATATCCAGCTCTCTTCCAAGCAACAGAGACCATGCCATCCATTCTCCTAAATAAATCATAGGAATAGCAATAATCATACAGATTGGAAAAGCTTTTTTCGTTATAATACCTGCACCTTTCCCATAGCCAGACAGAGATAACACCACTGTAAAAAGGACTGCAAGCCATATCTTATTCTCATATTCTCCAAACCACACCATCAGTGCCACACCTACAAGTGTCCCAAGAACAGCTCCTGCAATTCCTTTTAACACATTTTCCGTTCCTGTAAATTCTTCCTCTTCTTCTGTGTGAATAATCGGCTCTGTAACACCCTCAATACGTCTTTTCTCCACAAGCTGTATCATTTCATCAAAGTTATGATATGTTTTTCTAAAATTGTTCGGAACCCCATAAACTGCCCAAGGTGCATTTTGATACATATGCTTCATAAATTCGCTTACACCATCCATATTATGGATGTCCTTACCCTCAAATGCCTGTATTTTTATATCAATCGCATGTTCTTTTTTATTTTTATCTTTAATCTGTATTGTACTGGTTGTCATAGCTGATACTGGAGTGTATCCCACACGATAGTGAATATTTTTTCCATATACCCATACAACTTCTTTCATTGGAAGTACTTTTATATTGTTCCTCAATAAAAGAATTCCGTCTTTACAAAGAACCGCATTTTTAAATCTGCATGCATTCAGACATTCCTCATCTATACGCATTCTTTCTTCGGAACTCAATTTTTCAAAAGATACATCCAGTTTATCTTTCTTACCGGAACTTATAATCAGCATTACCGGTATAATAAAGCATAATACACCCAGAACTATCCATGTACCTATCAGCAACGGTTCATTCTTATCCATTCCATTCGAGCATAGCACTCCTAATATGACCGAAAATAATACAATAAGTATCTCTATCATAGTCATATTTTTCCTGTAAATTTTAAAGTGTTCCTTTTGTAATTGTAATAGATTATCCATTTCTCTTTTGTTCCTCCTTTTTCATCGGACTATATCCGTAGACTAGAATAACAGAATTACAAAAAAGAAATTTCATCATGTAAAAAACAGACTTTAGTATGTCATTTTTATTCTATTTTACTCCTGTAACAACTACAGAATATCTGCTTCATATAGCAGAATTTTAACTTGAAACCACCCGTTGCAACCTTCTATATGCATCTCTCCATGATATTTCTCCACAATATTTCGTACAATTTTTAATCCGATTCCATGGTCTCCTGTCCTCTTAACCGGAGGTCTCATACTATTTTCATAAGGATTTTCCACACTGATAAAAAGATTCCTGTCAGAGGTTTTCATTTTTAATCTGACCTTTCTATTCTCCACCTCTTCTATCTGTTCTACAGCTTCAATGGCATTGTCCAAAAGGTTTCCCAGAATCACGTAGATATCTTTTTCGTTTATATTAAAATCATATGGAGCACACAAATCTTTATAAAAAGATATTTTTTTGCTTTCTGCTGCTTTTTCCTTATGAGAAATAATAATATCAAGATAGGGATTTCCCGTAGCTGACTTCTTGCAGCTTAAAATTTCAAGGCTTTCCTCATAACAGGATTGCAACTTGTCATATTCCCCTTGTTTTAGATACGCCTGCTCTAGAAGATATCTCTGCTTTGCATCATGTCTGAAGATTCTAAGCTCTTTCCATATTTCTTCTAATTCCGCAAACTGTTTTGCATAACCATCTTCCCTGTCTTTTTGAGAACTTTCCCTCCCCATTTCTGCTTGTCCAAGATACCATTTCCTAACCGTTTCACGGTTTCTTTTACTAATCGTCAGCTCTTCGCCGCCCTCTAACACCACTTTCTCATAATGGTATTCTCTAATATATCCCGCATTGACTAACCAGGATTTATGTATCCTTAGAAACATCTCCGTTTCATTCTGTATCTCCTGCTCTACCTGATCTAAGATACCATAAAAACGATATTCTTTATCTTTCATAACGACTTTTATTACCCTTTTTTCACTGGAAAAATAGAGGATTTCCTGCAAATCCACCTGATAGAATACTTTATTCCACTGAAATCGGTAACTTCTCTTGTCTCTGCTCTGTCTTTGTAATGCCTTTTGAAATACTTCCAAAAGTTCTTTCGTATCTAAAGGTTTATCCAAAAAAGCAAATGGCTGCACTCCGATTGCCCTTTTACAATGACTATCATGTGCTGAAACAAAGATTAAGACAACATTATAATCCTGCTCTCTTACTTTTTGCGCAGTCTCTATGCCGTCCATCTGCTGCATCTCAATATCTAACATCAGAAAATCAAATTTTCTACCTTCGCCCATTTCTGATAAAATGTCTTCGCCACTTAGACACTTTACGATTTCTGCCCGCAGACCTAGATAAGACATCACCTGTTCTACCTGTGTACTCTGTCTTTCCACTTCCGCGAACTCATCATCACAGATACCAATTCTCAGCATAGTCTTCTCCCAAAATAAGGGCGAATGTCTTCTACTCTAAACCGCCAGTACAACATTCACCCTTATCTACTATTTAAAATATTTAGTTTCTAGTTCTCATCAAAAGTTTCTTTTAATTTATCCATAAAGCCCTTTTTCTTTGGCTTTTCCGGTTTTTCAT
>JBJELL010000144.1:0-2882 GCA_051879115.1 Lachnospiraceae bacterium | reverse complement strand
AAAATAAAAGAGCTTTCCAAAGATGTAGAGATTCCTGAAGAATACGATAAAAAAGTGGATAAATTATTGAATGCCTTACCGGAAAAAGAACCCTTGAAACGAAGAAGCGGGATGACAGGGAGAAAAGTTGCAATTTTTGTTGCTTGTCTTGCCTGTGTGGTCATTCTTTTTAACATAGGAACTATTCGTACAGAAGCAAATATTTTTGAATCCTTTAAGACGACGATTCTGGATTTTATTAAAGGAAGTGCAGAAGGTAACTCAAAAGAGTTGGGATTAGAGAGCAATGAAACATCTGTTGCCGATAAGAGAACATTGCGGATGGAATTACAGGAAACGGTAATCAGTGGTCATGAAATCTATCTGCTGATTCGGATTACGGCATCTTCCGAAGTTTACTTTACTGAGGATATTGGATTTGAGTATTTTGCTTTTTCCACTGGGGAGAGTTTTAACTCGGATGACCTTTTGGGTGGAGCGAAGGACTGTAAACTCTTAGAAGTGATGGAAGAACACCCCAATATTGCACTCTATGCGGTAACTCTGTCTTCAGATGATGTTATAGAGGATGGAAGTAAGGTAACAGCATATTTTGAAAATTTGGCAAAAAATCCGTATTCTGAGCACCCGGATATGCAGGTGGAAGGAATCTGGAGCATCAGTTTTCAGGCAGATTATACCGTACGGGACACGATTCAGATTGGAGAAACGGAGGAAATGGAGATTCCGTTTTTAAATACTACAGCCAAGGTGGAGAGTGTTGAAATCAGTCCTCTTGGAATGGAGATGGTCGCAGATGTATCCAAAGCAGCTTATGATGAGTTGGGAATATCGGATACCACGATAGAGATTCGTTTGAAAATGTTAGATGGAGAAGAACTGACAGTAGATTCTAAAAATAAAGATGAGGACAGTATCGTTCAAAGTGGTAGCAGGTCTTACGATATCGTGGGAGAAAAGACCACCCAGACGGATGTGTATGAATTTGAGGAGCCTTTGGACATTAACAAGGTGGCAGGAATTTATATTGAGGATATCTTTTTTCTGATAAACTGACAAGATATTACTAATACAGTATATATAGGAAAAAGAGGGGATAAAAATGAGGAGGTGACTAATGAGAAAAAAAATGGCAACAATATTTCTGGCAATGGTTCTGGCAGTTACCACTATAGTACCATTGGAGATGTTGAATAATAAACAGAATAAGGTAATAGCATCAGAAGTAAGCCTGTCCAATCCACAGATAGGGACATCAACTGAAGGCACTCAGGATACTACAACCTGGGACTGTATCTGGTTTGGAAATTATCCGAAATCCGAGGTCACCAGCGAGGACAGTATCTATACCATTTTACAGAATTCTGATGAATGGGAGAATGGAGAACTTACGGTGGATGGCGTTCAGTATCGAAGGATTAATGGATATGATGCAACCATCTGCCGTGGAAGATTTGAAGGTGGCAGCGTGGAAGCGGACAGAAAGGGAACCTATCAGTGGACCAGCAAGGAGGAATATCATTATTTCCGCTATGAACCAATCAAATGGAGAGTACTTCAAGTGGAAGATAATAAGGCATTCTTGTTAGCGGACGAGCTTGTAGACTGTAAGCTTTATGGAATGTTGGTGGATGAACAGGTCTGGGAGAACAGTGCCTTAAGAAGCTGGCTCAATGGCTATTCCGGAGAGACGAATCTTGAGAATAAGGATTGTACAGAAGATAACTTCATCCAAAGAGCATTTAATCAAAGTGAACAGAACGCAATTTTTACAACTCACGTGCTGAATGAGGATAATATAGAGTATGGAACGGAAGCGGGCAATGATACCGATGATAAGATTTTTCTACTGTCAGAGCGGGAGGCAATGAATGAAGACTATGGTTTTGATAGCAGAGATAACTGGAATGATTCTGCAAGGATAGCAAGAGCAGAGACCGTTACTACCTATGCAAGAGTAATGGGAGCAATTTGGGGTGTCACTAAAGAAGATAATGTTCTGTATTACAATGCAGGACTGTGGTTTTTACGCTCTCCGTCAAATGGTCCGGGCAGAGTCAGAATTGTCTATGATCAGGGATATTTGAAGAAAGATGGGATACCTAATGTTGCGGGAGTGGGAATTAGACCGGCAATCTATCTGGATATATCCGACACCTCTTTGTATTCCTATGCGGGAACCGTAGACAGCAATGGAAATGCTCAGGAAGAAGAAGCACCACAGATACCCAGAAAACAGGATCTTACCGTAGCGGAGCTTCCGAAGGTGTCTGAGATTACTTATGGTCAAAGCTTAGCCGACAGTAGTCTGACCGGAGGCAGGGTGGTAAATTCTGCTGGTGAAAAAATAGAGGGAAGCTGGAGGTTCACCGATACCTCTTTCACTCCTAATGTGTCAGACAGTGGCAAGACAGGTTATGAAGTGCAGTTCTTGCCGAAAGATTTTAAGGTATATAACAGGCTGACAGAGAAAGTTACCATTGAGATAGCAAAGAAGACTGACCCGCCGGTAACGATTCCTGCCGGAACGAATCTGTCTGTTGGATATGCAAAGGATCAAAAGATAGGAGATATAGATTTGTCTGACTATTATTCGGGCTGGTCTTGGAGTGAGGATTCTAAGGATACCTCCCTGGTGGTAGGGGAAACGGTATCTGTACAGGCGGTATATCAGGATACTGAAAATTATGAAAATACTACCGCAGCGTTTACGGTTACCATGTCGGCGTGTACTCATCAGTATTCTGCTTTTACATCGGATGGTAATGCAACCTGTGAGCGGGATGGAACGATGACAACAGTCTGCACCATCTGTGGTGATAGACATACGGTTGCGGAATCGGGCAGCAGAAAGGGACACAATTATCAGATTACAGAGGAGC